>JAXDKF010000222.1:0-5882 GCA_034667265.1 Fimbriimonadaceae bacterium | reverse complement strand
TCACCTTATCCTGAGCGTTAAGGTAACTATGCTGCTCGCGCTTTTACAGATGGGTTGGTCGGCACTCACGATTTTCTTGGCCCTCGCGCTTTGGAAAGAAGCCCGGAAGCATCAGGACACGCCGGCGCTTCAATACAGCTCACGCGACCAGTTCTCAAGCGGATTCTTCAACCGCTTTCTTCGCCGAATGGTGCTTTTTACGAGCGTCTTGTTGATCGGCAGCGCTTGGGCTGTCTGGCATAGCTGGTTTCTAGCCCTCGTGCTCCTGGCGGCCGTTCCTGCGCTGGTCACAGTGCAGGTCGTTCGAAGCAAGTCGGCCATCGGGAATTCCTATCGCCGGTCGTTGCCGCCGAGCTAGCTTCTGCCCCGGCAGTGCCACGCTAGGGCGACTCATAATGTGCCGTGGCTATCGCCGAAAAGACTTCCCCTGCGCCTGACGTCGACAAGCTCCGTTCCTACTTCCCTGCCCTGAAATCTGGCTTCGCGTACCTCGAGAACGCGGGAGGCGCGCAGGTGCCCGGAATGGTGGCCGACGCCATTCGCGAGTACATGCTGAGCACCTACGTGCAGATCGGCGCGGGGTATCCGCAGTCGATGGCAGCGGGCAACAACATCGACAAGGCGCACGCGTTTGCCAATACTGTGATGGGCGGCGACGGAATCGGCCAGACCATCCTAGGCCCCTCGACCACCGCGCTCACGCACACTCTCGCCCAGGCGTATGCCGAAGTGATGCCCGCGGGAACACGCGTCATCGCGGCCGAGACGGGACATGAGGCAAACGTCGGGCCGTGGGCGAGGCTCGCCAAGCGAGGCTTCGATTTTCAAATCTGGCGCCTCGATCCCGAGACCCTGCAATGCCCGCTGGATGCTCTGGAGAAGTTGCTCGTCGAGAAACCTACAAAGATCGTTGCGTTCCCGCACGTCTCCAACCTTCTCGGCGAGATCGTGGATGTAAAGGCAATCACAGAGCTGGCGCATCGATATGGCGCGCGCGTCGTGGTGGACGGCGTTGCTTATGCACCCCATCGCCCGATCGACGTAAAGGCGTGGAACGTGGATTGGTATGTGTTCTCCTGGTACAAGGTTTTCGCGCCTCACATGGCCGCGCTGTTTGGCACGGCGGAAGCACTGGACGAAGTAGAAGGTCCGAACCACTTCTTCATTCCAAAGGCAACGATTCCTTACAAGTTCCAGCTCGGCGGAATCACGCACGAAGGCTGCGCCGGGCTGAACGCTCTTGCCCCTTATCTGAACGTTGTGGCGGGTCGGCCAGAGAGCGCGCGCTGCGACAGACAAACGGTGGTGGATGCGTTCAGCGCGATGACCGCGCTCGAGCTGCCGCTGCAGAAGAGGTACATCGATTTTCTGAAATCCAAGCCACGTGTGCGGATCATCGGTCCTCAGCACGGAGAGGCGTCACGGGTGAGCACGATCAGCTTTGTCCACGATCGCCTGACACCGCCGGAGATCGTGTCGAAGGTCCATGAGCAACCGATCGGGATCCGGTACGGGAACGCGTACGCGTATCGGCTTTGCCAGGCGCTTGGCCTCGACACCACCACTGGGGTCGTGCGGGCGAGCTTCGTGCACTACAACACGATCGATGAGGTTGAGAGGTTGTGCGGGGCGTTGGACGGGTTGCTGTAAATGTACATGGTAAGTGGTAAATCGCGGAGGCACGCCCTAAGCGAAATCCTGAAGACTCAGGACTCAGCACTCAGCGCTCAAAACTTAACGCTCAACGCTCCTCTCGGTGAGGTCCCCTAGTCCCTGCAGCACACGAATTTCATCCGCGATGATGGCTTGCAAAGCCCGCGCAACTTTCTGTTTGCGCTCGCGCCACTTCTGCTCGCGCCGCCACTGACGGCCGCCGCTCATGGCGAGGAACAGGCGCATCTCCCATCCCGGATCGCGGGCGGCCCAACTCGAAAGACCCAGAGATGCCGTTCGCAATTCCCGAATAGCATCCGACCACTTGTGCATTTCCTGGTACGCATCCGCCCTCAAGAGTGCGACCATCGCGGGATCGCCGTTCGATGCCGCCGCGAGCTCCGCATTCTTCAGCGCTTCGTCGGGTAGACCCGCTTGGAGCTGCAGACGTCCGCGGGCGAGGTACACCGCCGCTCGTTGGGACGGGCTCAGATCTTTTCGAGACAATGCCTGATCGGCGGATTCCCGACCCTCGTGCAGAAAGCGCTGCCAATCCTCATCGGAGCGGATGCCTACGCTCTTTCGCAACTCCGAGTAGCCGGCATCCACCTTCTGCGTCTTTTCGCGAACGAGAGGCTTAGAGGCAAAACCAGCATTGTCTTTCAGCATCGCGCCAATGCCTTCCACGGACCGCTTCACTTCGCCGAACTGGCCGAGCACGGCCGCGTAGGCAATCGGGACGTCCGCCGCCAGACCGGGGTCCGCGGGATTCGCACGCGAGTCTCGCCATGCATCCTGGGCATCTTTGACCGTGACCGGCCCATCGCTGCGCCGCACGATGAAGATAAGAAAAATCGCGGGAACAAGCAGGCAAATCAAGACGGCAGCGAGCGATAGGCAGCTCTTTGCGGACGGCCGCACGCCCGAGTCCCCGCGATTTAACATTGACGCTTACGATTTACCCGGTCGGATGCCATGCTTAGGCCTATGGATAGAAGAGGAAACGCGGAATGGAGAGGCGGCCTGAAGGACGGCCAAGGCACCGTGAGCACCGAGAGTGGCGTGCTCAAGGGCGTCAATTACAGCTTCGCCAAGCGCTTCGGAGACGAAGCGGGCACGAATCCTGAAGAGCTGCTGGCCGCGGCTCATGCCGCATGCTTCTCGATGGCTTTCAGCGGGCAGCTAGGCGAAGCCGGGCTGACGGCCGAGTACGTGCGCACGACCGCAACCGCCACCCTGGAGAAGACCGACGCGGGCTTTGGGATCACGAAGGTGCATCTCGAGATGCGAGCCAAGGTGCCCGGCGCAGACCAGGCGGCGTTCGAGAAGGCGGCAAACAACGCGAAGGCGGGCTGTCCTGTGTCCAAGCTGTTCAACGCGCAGATCACGCTTGATGCGAAATTGGAGGGCTAGGCAGCAGGTGTTGAGGTCTTGGGGTTTTAGGCCATTGAGGATTCCCTAACACTGAACACCCCAACACCTCAACACCTCAACACCTCAACACCTCAACACCTGCACCGCCCCCATGAAGCTCCACCTCGACACCGACCTCGGCGGTGACATCGACGACCTATGCGCGCTGGCGATGCTGCTTCGCTGGCCAGGCGAGGTGGAGATCACCGGCATCACGACGGTTGCCGAGCACGGCGGAAAGCGCGCCGGCTACGTGCGGTACGCCTTAGATCTCGAGGGCGGCGAAGGCATACCCGTCGCGGCGGGGACGGATGTCTCCGAGATCCCGTATCGCTATCCGATGCTCCTGCCGCCCGAGGATCGATACTGGCCCGAACCCATCGCGGCTGCGCCCGGTCCCGTGAGCGGCGCCTTGGAGCTCCTGAAGAGCAGCATCGAGCAGGGCGCAGTGATCGTTGGCATCGGTCCTTACACAAATCTCGCGCTGCTGGAGCGCGCCCATGTCGGGATCCTGGCGCAAGCGAAAGTTGTGCTGATGGGCGGATTTCTGCATTCACCTCCACCCGGCTATCCAGCATGGACCCGTGAGCACGACTTCAATGTGCAATCGGACGTGGCCTCGGCTCGGTTTGTCTTTGAGAGTTGTAGTCCTACGCTCGTGACCTTAGCCGCAACGGCGCAGACCGCATTGCGGGAGACCCATGTTCCTCGTCTGGAATCGGCCGGAGCTCTCGGCAAGCTCATCGCACGCCAAGCAGTTGCCCAGGCGGAGGACGAGCAGATCCAGACGCTTCACGCTGGCGACGAAAAGGTGCCACCCGACATGCTCAACTTCCAGCACGATCCGCTGGCGTGCGCGATCGCGTTGGGTTGGAAAGATGGAGCGACCATAGAGGATGTCGCAATTCTCTCGGAAGAAAAAGAGGGCTGGCTCATCCAGCGAGTCGATCCATCGGGTCGACCCATGCAGGTGGTGACGAAGGTCGACGGCGCGGGTTTCAGCGAGTTCTGGATCGAGACGGTGCTTGCGATGGAGAGCGAGCCGGTAGATCCGCGGCTGTAAAGTTATTCTTCTTCTCTTGGGGGCTTGAGGCCGGCGACGACGTCACCCGTTCGGGATTGGACGGGTGCCTGGCGCATGCTCAGCTCCACGTGGGAATCGAAGGGTAATCGGATGCGGCGGGGGACCCAAGGACCCTTCTGGACGGTCTCGAAGAGCGCGGTCGTGCGGAAGAAGGCGAGGCCCAAGACGAGGAGCACGAGGCCAACGAAAACTCCAACGGGCACGGACCAGAATTTGGCGAAGCTGTTTACGAAGTACACCACAAAGCCACTGATGACAAGAAAGCCGCCCACTGCCATTTTCGCCCGCTCTGCTCCCAGCGCGGCCAGGGCTCTTCGGCGTTCGTCGCTGCCTTCTTCATTGCGTGGCGCCATACCTTTAGGATACGGGGGCCGGACGGTAAATGGTAAATCGTAAATCGTAAATCGACTGAGCCGGATCGAAGCCCCGAACACCAAGCGCCCAGCGGCGGGCGCCTCCTCCACAGCCGCTCAAGCGGCAGGTCCCACGTCCAAAGTCCTAGGCCCTTGCATGCAAATCACGCAGTGCGGAAAATGCTCCACAAGAGGAGATATCGCATATGTCAATCCGCACCACTACCACTCTAGTTGCACTCGCCGTTCTCGCCACGGGCGCCCTCGCCTGTGACACATGCGCCAAGGACAAGATCGTCGGCAAAGCCGAGATCCTCGGCAACGGCCTTGTCTGGTCGTGGGCCAAGGTCGATTCCAAAGGCAACCCCATCGCCATCGGCATCAGCATGACCGAGACCGCGCTCCAAGGCCTTCCCGGCAAGGAGCTCATGCCCCCGGGACCGGAGCCGACGATGGAGATCATGCTCGAACTGCCCGAGAAAATCAAGGGCAAGCCCTTCACCCAAGTCGGATTCCACTGGAATCCAGTCGGCCACGTGCCGGAGGGCATCTACAACGTGCCCCACTTCGACGTGCACTTCTACACGATCGGAGAGGACATCCGCACGAACATCACGGCAGTCGGCGACGATCTAAAGGTTTGCCAGAAGACTCCGGATCCCAAGTTCGTCCCGGCGAGCTACATCCTGCCTCCAGGCACGATCGTTCCGCGGATGGGCGCGCACTGGATCACCCCGTCGAGCCCCGAGTTCAACGGCAAGCCGTTCACGACTACGTTCCTGTGGGGAAGCTACAACGGCCAGCCGATCTTCTGGGAGCCGATGGTCACCAAGGCGTTCCTGGAGACCAAGCCGAACTTCACCGAGGACATCAAGCTGCCCCAGGCGTATGAGAAGCCGGGCTACTACCCAACTCGATACACCGTGACCTACAACGCGGACCGCAAGGAGTACTCGATCTCCCTGGCCAGCCTGACGCCGCAAGGCATCGCTGAAGCCAAGGTCGACACCGCCGCGAAGTAAGCGCCTTTCAAGACCCCCTCCTGCCTCGGCTCCCGTCTCCCCACGGGACCGGGGCCCTCTTTTGTTAGCGGCGAGCAGTGAGCGGTTATCAGTCAACAGTGATCGGTGATCGGTGATCGGTGATCCGTGATCCGTGATCCGTGATGGGTGATCGGTGATCGGTGATCGGAGGACTAGGCGACGACTTACTGCTTACTGCTTACTGCTCACTGCTCCTGCCGCCGCCATAATCTCGCTATGACCGCGACCGAGCTTCTCATCCACCTCACCGAGAAAGAGATCGACAGCCTCTTCCAAGCGGCCCGACGCCTGCCAGCTGACAAGCTGGACTGGAAGCCCGCGCCCGACGCCAGGTCG
>JAXDKF010000221.1:0-11436 GCA_034667265.1 Fimbriimonadaceae bacterium | reverse complement strand
GAGTTGCCGTTTCGCACGCGCTCGCAAACCTCCTCGCCTATAAGATGCGGGGCAATGGACGCACCCTTGTCGGAGCGCTTAAGAGGCTTCGCCTTTATGGGCCGCTGTGGATGGATTCCAGGGCCACTCTTAAAGCGTGCGGCATCCTCGATCCGTTTTTTGCAGACAACAGCGCGTGGGACCTCAAGGAGCAGATCCTCCGGATCTCTTGCCAAACCGAGTTTCGGTACGGGCGGGCGAGTGGGCCAGACATGGCAATCTTCACCATGTTGAGAGAGGCGTGTCTCTCAGAGGCGGAAATTGCGAGATTTCTGGGAATTGGACCCTCGGAAGTCTATCAGCGGTCTGCTAAGTTTGAGGAGCAAGCGAGTTTGTCGGAACCGATAAGGGCGCAACTAAATACCTTTATCGAGTCGATCGTTGACTCGTTACTTCGCGAGTAATTCCAAAAGCCCGCATGCCTGCCGGGGGATATTTCGCTACCCTGCGATAGACTCCCTTTCAGTCTGCGCAGAGCGGGCGCGGCCTTTCATGCAGACCGTCGAATCATTGAACTTGCTTCGGGTGTGGTTGAACCCGGGCCACTTGGTGGCCACGGCGCGCGTCGTGCTGCAAGGCCATCGCCTCAAGGCACTGGGCGTGCTAGATGAGGATCGGCTGGTGGGCTTGGTGAGCAACGAGAGCCTTGTCCGGATCAACGACGAGTCCGAAATCAAAGACGCGATGGAGCCCCCGCAGCTCTTGATCGAGGCGGATACGCCGGTGCGGCGAGTGGCCGAGATGTTCGTCGAGCAGAACCTCGAAAAAGCTCCGGTGATGCAAGCCGGCAAATTTCTAGGGATCGTTACAGCGAGCATGCTTCTCAAGGAGCTGCGCCGCTCGTGGGATCCGCTCACTGGACTTTCTTGG
Source organism: Fimbriimonadaceae bacterium (assembly GCA_034667265.1). Lineage (GTDB taxonomy): Bacteria > Armatimonadota > Fimbriimonadia > Fimbriimonadales > Fimbriimonadaceae > JANYLD01. The sequence goes on along the minus strand of JAXDKF010000221.1, from coordinate 10,527 downwards.
AGCGATGGCCTTCGGGACTGGGGCATAGAGGCGCTCCGGGAAGGCAACGAGATCATCATCCTGTTCATCGATCTCGACGATTTCGGCTCCTATAACAAACGCTACGGCCATATAGTGGGCGATAAGGTGCTTCAGCGCGTGGCGGACCTGCTGCAGGAGCATGTGGATCCCAAGAATGGCGTGCTCGTTCGATACGGCGGAGATGAATTTGCGATCGGCCTTTCAGCGACCCAAGAAGAGGGCCGGGAGCTCGTGGAAGCCATCCGCGCGCGTACGGGCGAGCTTGTGTTGCCGGAAGCCCAAGAGCCGGTCACGTTCTGCGTGGGGATCTCAGGCGGCAAGAGGACCAAAGAGCGCGAGAACGTGCACTACTCGTCGACCCTCGACAACCTTATCAATTTGGCGAGCAAGGAATGCATCCTCCTCAAGCAGCAAAAGCAAACCGCGGCTGAGGCCGCGGCAAAGGCAGTCGTTGTGGTCCCGCAAACCCCTGAAGTTTCCAAAGAAGGCATTCGGGTGCTGAGCGTCATCGCCGAAGAGGACAACCCGACAGCGCTAACGCAGGTTGTGCTCAGTGTTTTGGATTCGGTCGTGAGCGGCGTTCATGCGCGCATGGGACGCCCGGTCCTCGAGTCTGTTGCAGTAGCCACCGGCAAGGCCCTGGAGCGCGCGTTCCCTGGATCGAGCATCGAGCCGAAGCTCGTCAACCTCACAGAAGGCACGAATGGCGAAAGACTCGTAATGGTGACTGCCCAACTGGACCGGAATGGCTCATCGGCGCCCGTCAGCGGCGTGCGAACGGTGGGCCAGGACCTGTACATTAGCGTCGCGGAATCCACGGTCGACGCGTTTCAGAGCGGGAATCGTAAGTAACCGGCGTTTGGCGGTAGGCGCTGGGCTTTCGGGTCGAGATTGAGGGCGCATGGGTGCCTCTATTTTTAGAACGATGTATTTCGTTCTTCGCCTCGCACCTCTGATGGGTGCTATGCGAAATTGCACACTCTCTCTCATTTTCATCGGCGCGGTCCTCGCGGGTTGTGGCGGAACCGGAACAGCTCCGCTGGCGTCCACCACAGCTCCCGGCGGCGACGTCGTCACTCGATCCGGCGGCGAAGACAATGCCTGGGTCACCGGCCCTGCAAGCAACATCAACCGCACTGCTCGGACCTTCTCGATCAAGCGCCAATCGGGCACGTTCCCGATCAATGCTCTCGTCAGCATCAAGACGAATTCGACGACGCGCTATCGAATGCCAACCGGCGAGTTCGTTAGCTCCACCCGATGGTTTTCCACCCTCACAACCGGCCGACGCGTGGAAGCGGAAGGCTCGAAGGGCCTGGGCAATACGCTCACGGCCACGAAGGTGAAGATCGAAAAAGACTAAAGTCGCGCCATCTCCTCTCCTCTCTGCTGTCCCCGCTTGCAATCTCGTCTGGCGCCTCGGCCCAACCCCCGGGCCGAGGCACTGTTCCTGGGCATAACGACTCGAACAAGGCCGCTTTAGCGTCGTATCAATAGGCATGCCCTCCGAGGAAACCTCCCGAACTCTCGAGCTTCTGGACAAAGTGATCGAGCACGCTCCCAAGAGTGATGCCCGATTGCAGAACTATTTGTCGGCGCTTCGGAGCGCGGTCGAGAGCGATGCAAAGGGCCAAGAAGAGGCCAAGCGGGTGTTGGCGGAGTACGAGGAAGCCTACGCCAAGCTCACCGCGCCGGCTAACCGCCTAGGAGTCTTTCTCGAGTGGCTGAAGGCCGACGAGAAGCTGGCCCTGATCGCGCTGGGGGATCAGGAATTCGTAGCCAACGTAGACCCGAAGGTCAACCACGAAGAGCTCACCACCGGGACGAGAGTCAAGGTCAACGACGCGTATGCCGTAGTAGGTGCGATGCCTGCCGCGCTGGGTGGCGGGATCCAGAAAGTTGGCGAGACCTACGAAGATGGCCGCATACGGGTGGGATCCGACGTACCCGGCGCCGAGGGCCGCGTGGTCTCGAGGGCCGAAATTCTTAAGGAGACGCTGATCCAGGCGGGCGACGAGATCCGTATCGATCCCACCGGCAAGCTGGCTCTAGAGCACTTTGCCAAGCAGGAATCACGCGACTACTTCCTGGAGCACGTGCCAGAGCTGCCGTGGGAGAAGGTGGGCGGCCAGGAAGAAGCCATCAGGCTCATCCGGGACACCATCGAGCAGCCCCTGCTGTATCCGGAGATCTTCGAGAAATTTGAGAAGAAGCCGATCAAGGGCATGCTCCTCTATGGGCCTCCCGGCTGCGGAAAGACGTTGATCGGAAAGGCCACCGCATACAACCTCACGCGCGAATACAGCAAGCGAGTGGGCCATGAGGTGAAGGAATACTTCATGGCGATCTCGGGGCCGAAGATCTTAAACATGTGGCTCGGCGAGACCGAGCGCATGGTCCGCGAAATCTTCAAGACGGCCCGCGAGAAAGCAAAAGAGGGCCGACTAGTCTTCATCTTCATGGATGAGGCAGAGTCCGTGCTGCGTACCCGATCGAGTGGGCGCTGGCTGAACATCAGCAACACAGTCGTTCCCCAGTTCTGCGCGGAGCTGGACGGACTGGTCGCGCTGGAGAACGTCGTGCTCATGCTCACCTCCAACCGGCCGGACTACATCGACCCCGCCGTTCTTCGACCCGAGCGCATCGACCGGAAGGTGAAGATCTCCAGGCCGGACAAGATGGCTACTTTGCAGATCCTCGGCATCTACTTGCACGACCGCATTCCGCTCGACCCGCCGATGGTCAAGAAGTACGACGGCGAGATCGATTGCGCGCGGCGCGAGCTCATCGAGGGCGTGGCGGAGCACATCTGGCGGAAGAGCAAAGAGACTGAGTTCTTGCGCGTCTTCCTGAGGGATGGATCTTCGGAGACGCTGTACTTCAAGGACCTCGTTTCCGGGGCGCTCCTCAAGTCCATTGTCGACCGTGCGAAGGACTACGCGATCAAGCGTGCGATCGCCGCGCCCAAGAAGGAGCAGGGTGTCTCCCTGGACGACCTGATCCAGGCCGCAGACCAGGAGTACAAGGAGAACGAGATCTTCCCGAAGTCGGACGTGCAGGAAGATTGGCTGCAGCTTCTGGACTTCGCTCCAGAGAACGTGGCCAGCGTGAAGCCCATCGGGCGGAATCGAGGCCAGGAGATCAGCCGGAAGTCCGTGATCTGAGCTAGCTATACAATGTAGGTGTGGCGAGGGAAGCCGAGAAGCGTTGGCTCAGCACGGCAGTGACAGCTACCCTGTTCGTCGCAGTTGCAGCGGCCCTGCCCTGGTTCGTTATTAAGGGAAACTTCTCTGCTTCGGGAAACGGGTTTTCGTCTAACGCGAATTTGTTTGGCATGAGCTCGCCCAACTGGGTGGTGCTCGCCGCATCCGTGATCGTCACCGCGTACGCGACTATGCAATACCTTGGAGTCGCTGGCCGGCGCAGCTTGATACCCCTGCTATTGTCGATGGGAGCGGTTGTCCAAACGTCGTTCGTGTTGTACACGGTTTTGTTCGGCGAGCCGACTCAACAAACAAACGTTTCCGGCTTTCCCGTCGATCGATTTCCAGGGTTTGAGAAGGCGTTGGGAGAATCTTTGATGGGATCTTCGCCAGATATCCAGATGGGAATTGGGCTGCCCATCACCTTCGCGTGCGCGGTCTGGCTGCTGATCTCGAGCGTGCTTTTCCTCATCGGTTCGAAGGACCGCCAGTTAGAGAGCGCCGGGGCCGACGAGAGCGCTTTGACCACGAGTCCGAGCTAAGCGGCGCCGGGTTGTTGCTCGTCCGAGGATTTTGCCGCCTCAGACTTCTTATTCCGCCGGTGCCTGACCAACTCGATGATCATTGGGAGAAGCGAAAGGGCGACGATGGCCAGAGCCGCCACCTCGAAGTGTTGCTTGACAGCGCCGATCCCGCCGAACGCGTAGCCCATGCCCACACACAGGCCAACCCAAAGGCACGCGGCGAAAACGCTGTAGGCCAAGAACTTGGGATACGGCATGCAGCTCATGCCCGCCACAAACGGCGTAAAGGTCCGGACGATGGGCACAAACCGAGCGAGGATGATGGTCTTGGAGCCGTGGCGCTCAAAGAAAGCTTGGGTCTTCTCCAGGTGTGACTTCTTGAATATCTTTGAATGCTCGTGCTTAAAGAGTCGAGGACCCGCGAGCCTGCCGACCCAATAGTTCACGTTATCGCCGCAGAGCGCCGCCAAGATAAGAACGGGAATCGTGATCGCGATGTCCAGGTGGACACTGCCCCCGATCGGGCGGCTGAAGATGCCGGCGGCGAACAGCAAAGAGTCGCCGGGAAGAAACGGCGTGACGATGAAGCCGGTCTCCGCGAAAACGATCAGGAAAAGGAGCCCGTACACCCACCAAGTCCCATGCGTGATCAGCAGGTTTTGGAGGTGCTTGTCTATGTGGAGAATGAAGTCCAGAGGCGCTATTTTACTGTGAGCGAGGGGTAGGTCCTAGCGTGTACCTAGCACCAGAGTGTGCGGGGTTACCTCATCCTCTGAGTACTTGACAGCTTCTTGCAGAGACTTCTCCGCGCGCAGGGCAGCTTCGTCTGAACTTGCGTGGATCGTGAACAGGGCCTGGCCGCTTGTCACTTCATCTCCAACGACCGCGTGGACTTCCACGCCTACCGCCGGATCGATCCGGTCTCCTTTGTTGCGCCTTCCGCCGCCCAGGTCGATGACGGCCCGCCCGACGGCGTCCGCGGCAATCTGGGCGAGGTGTCCACCCAGATTCGCCGCAACCTGCCGCTTGATAGGGGCAGAAGGAAGGTGGGTATCCGGCTCGTCAAACAACGCAGGGTTGGCTCCTTGCGCGGCAAACCATTCCTTTGCCTTCGCCAGCGCCTTGCCTTTCATGAGCGCGTCCTCCGCAACGGTTCTCGCGCCCGCCTTCGAGGCCAATTTGCCGGAGAACAGCAGGGTTTGCGCGCAGAGCTCGAGGCAGAGCGCGCGGAAGCGCGCCACCGTCGGCGGTACGCGCTTTTCGGTCATCACCTGGATCGCTTCTCTTACTTCTAAGGCATTTCCGACCGCGCTTCCGAGTGGCTGATCCATGTCCGTAATGACCACATGCACCTTGAGGCCGCACTGCTCCCCAATGCCCTTCAGCCATCCCGCCAAGTGGTTGGCCTGCTGAAAGGTTTTCATAAACGCGCCGGAACCACACTTAACGTCCAGCGAGACCATTTCCGCCCCGCCCGCGATCTTCTTGCTCAGGATGCTGGAGACGATCAGGGGTGTGGACTCGACGGTGGCGGTGGCGTCGCGTAGCGCGTAGAGCGCGCCGTCCGCGGGAGCGAGGTTCGCGGTCTGGCCCGTGATGGCGATTCCGATCTCCTCCGCCTGGGCCTTCATTTCGGCTGGCGTCAGGTCCATGCGGAAGCCGGGCACTGATTCCAGCTTGTCGACCGTGCCTCCCGTGATGCCGAGACCGCGGCCGCTCATCTTCACGACCGTGAGGCCGCAGGCCGCTAGGATCGGTAGTACCACGAGCGTGGTCTTATCTCCCACTCCGCCCGTGCTGTGCTTATCCACCCACGGCTTGGGCAGGCCGGCCAGGTCGACCCTCTCGCCTGTTTCCGCCATGGCCATCGTGAGCCAGGCGGTTTCGAGGGAGCCAAGCTCCCGCAGGTAGGCGGCCATTAACCATGCCGCGAGTTGGTAGTCGGGTGCCGACCCTTTGGCGGCTGTTTGGGCGAGAAAACGAAGCTCGTCTTGCGTGTGCTCAACGCCGTCGCGCCGCTTGGCGATGAGGGAATGCATATCCATCCGGTGAAAAGACGGAAACAGGAAGTATTAAGCACTGGCAGCGAGAGCGTAAAGCGCCAAGACAACGGCATCAGGCGTTTCGCGTTGGGTCAGAGTGGCAGGCGATAGTTGTAAGGCGCGGTGTGGACGCCCTTCTCGGTGATGATGCCTGTGATGAGAGCGCCCGGCGTCACGTCGAAGGCCGGGTTGAACACGGAGCAGTTCTCCGGGGCGACGCGGACGCCGTCGATCTCAGTCAGCTCCTCGCATGCACGCTCCTCGATGGGAATGAGGTCGCCGGTAGGCAGCGAAGGGTCTAGCGTGGACGACGGAGCCGCGATGTAAAACGGGATTCCATGATGCCTCGCTAGAACGGCGAGACTGTAGGTCCCGATTTTGTTAGCCGCGTCGCCGTTGGCGGCAATGCGATCCGCCCCCGCGATCACGACATCGACTTTGCCGTCTTTCATCAGCGACGCCGCCACGCCATCCGCGATCGAGTGGAACGGAATGCCCTCTTTCACCAACTCGTAGGCGGTGAGGCGAAGACCCTGCATGCGGGGCCTTGTCTCGCAGGCGTAGACGTGGATGCTCTTGCCCTGCTCGTGCGCTGTGCGGATCACGCCCAATGCGGTGCCGTGGCCCGCGGTGGCCAAACCGCCCGTGTTGCAGATCGTCAGCACTTTGGCTCCTTGGGGAATGAGAGCCGCGCCGTGTTTTCCAATGGCGAGATTCATCTCGAGGTCTTCTCGCTCGATTGCCTGCGCCTCCTTCAGAACGGCCTCGAACGACCACTCCGGGAGAGCGCTGATCCTGTCGAGGGCCCAGAAGAGGTTGACAGCTGTGGGCCGGGAATCCGCCAGAGTTTGGTTTGCCTGGTCCCTCTTGGCCCCGTTTAGCACGGCGAGCGCCATGCCATAAGCGGCCGCAATTCCAATAGCAGGAGCGCCGCGCACGACCATGCTGCGGATGGCGTCGCCGACCTCCTCATGCGTCCTGAGTTGCAGCCACTCTTCGCGCAAGGGCAAGAGCCGCTGATCGAGCATGGAGAGGTGATCGGCCTGCCACTTCATGGGGGTGATGGTCTGGGTTTTGATAGGCATGGGGAGCGTAAAGGGTAAGTCGTAAATTGTAAATGGTCCGGACCGGATGCCGACAAGCTAGTTTACGATCTCGGACCCGAGTTCGTTTGAACTTAGCCTCGGATGGTGACGGGAGTGCCCGGCTCGACCCAGCGATAGAACCACTCGGCGGCGTCCATCGGCAGCCTGACGCAGCCGTGGGAGGCGGGCCGATTCGGAACGTCTGAGTAGCCGTGGATGAAGACATTGCCGGTCACGTGGACGGCCCAAGGCATGGGGGACTCGTTGTATTTGGCCGAGGAATGGTAGGCATCCTTTGTGTAGCCCATCCGAAACTTGCCGCTGGGGGTGCTGCCCGCGAAGCGGCCCGTGCTAACTCTCGAGCTCATGACAAGCTGCCCCGCCTGATAAACGAGGAGCTGCTGCGTCTTCTTGTCGACCACCGCGCGCTTTCGGCCGGTCTTAACGATCAGCTCGCGTCCTTTTAGAACGATCGATGTCTTGCCGCCCGCCAGTTCCCTCACCTTTGCGCCTGCCTTCGCCAAGGCGGTCAACCTGACAAACCTCTGGTTTCCAACGGCGCTGCGGTGATCGAGGGGAATGGCTCCCAGGAAGACGAGATCGGAGCGGGAGTCGTATTCGAGCGGCAGGTTGAGAGCCTTTGCCGCGTCTTTGGCCGAGACGTAGATCGCGCCACCATCATTCGCGAAGGTCACTCCTGCGGAATTCTGTGATTGAGCTGCGGGAGCCACGACGCACAGGGCGAGTCCCACTCCGAAGATTAATTTCTTTAGCTTAAGCAATCCTGTTTCCAACCTCGACGCGCTGCCATCATACAAGACGCTGCGTTCTCCTCGTTTAGGACAGGTTCATGAAGGTTTGGGTTTTCGAAGACAATCTTATTTGGAGCGCGCGACTCGTTCAGAGCTTGCGAGCGTTCGGCCACGAGCCCGAGGTCGTCTCGGCCATTCCCGACGGATCGGCCGATGTGGCGATCCTGAATTTGTCCTCGCCCGCGTTTTCCGACCTGGTGGCTGCGTTGAAGAGCGCGGGTGTTTACACGATCGGCCACGCCGGGCATAAGGAAAAGGACCTTCTCCAACTCGGGCGTAAAGCTGGATGCGACGCGGTCGCGACCAACAGTGAGCTGACCTTCAAACTCGAGAAGTTGTTGGAGCGCGTCGCTGAGAAGTGATCCTCTTGGACCTTGGGATCGCGGAAGGTAGCATGAAATCACATCCATGAACAAGGTTTATCCCGACGCCAAATCCGCTCTCGATGGGCTGCTTTTCGACGGCATGACGATCATGTCGGGTGGCTTCGGCCTTTGCGGAATCTCGGAGAACCTCATCGAGGCGCTGCGGCAGTCCGGAGTCAAGGACCTCACCGTCATCAGCAACAACTGCGGCGTGGACGACTTTGGCCTTGGCCCGCTGCTGCAAGACAAGCGAATCAAGAAGATGGTCAGCAGCTACGTCGGCGAGAATGCCGAGTTCGAGCGTCAGTTCCTCAGCGGCGAGCTCGAGCTGGAGTTCAACCCGCAAGGCACACTTGCCGAGCGGATCAGGGCCGGTGGCGCGGGCATCCCTGCGTTCTATACGCGCACCGGCTACGGCACATTGATCGCGGAAGGCAAAGAGACGCGGGACTTCAACGGCGACATGTACGTTATGGAAACCGGTCTGGTGGCGGACCTAAGCATGGTCAAAGCCTGGAAAGGCGATAAGGCAGGCAACCTGCTGTATCGAAAGACCGCGCGCAACTTCAACCCGATGATGGCCACCGCGGGCAAGGTGTGCGTGGCGGAAGTCGAGCAGTTGGTGGAAGTCGGCGAGCTCGAGCCGGATCAGATCCACACGCCGGGCATTTTCGTGAACCGCATCATCCAAGGCAACAACTACGAAAAGCGGATCGAGCGCCGAACAACACGACCGAGAGAATAGGTCGCCGAGCCCTCCACGGCTATCCTACGTTCGTGTCCGAATCCAAGAAGACAAGCGCCGGACTGCTGATGTATCGGCGAACACCCAAGGGTTTAGAGGTCCTGCTCGCGCATCCAGGAGGGCCGTTCTGGGAGAACAAAGACGAGGGCGCGTGGACGATTCCGAAGGGTCTCCTCGATGGCGAAGAGCCGCTCGTGGCCGCGCAACGCGAATTCTTTGAAGAGACCGGTGTCGCACCCGTCGGCCCGTTCATCGACCTCGGCTCGATCACTCAGAAATCAGGCAAACAGGTCCACGCCTGGGCCTGGGAAGGCGATGCCGATCCTGCGACCATGCACAGCAACATGATCACGGTCGAGTGGCCACCCAGATCAGGCAAGCGGCTCTCGATTCCGGAAGTCGACCGCTGCGAGTGGTTTCGGCCTGAGCAAGCCAAGAAGAAGATCAACCCTGCGCAGGCAGCGCTGATCGACGTGCTAATGGAAGCCTTGAAGACCGTTTGAATCCGCAACGTGTCTCTTGTTATCATGGGTCTATGCAGGCTGCGGCGCATTTGTTCCGTTCAGCGCGAGCTCTCGTGCCGGCCGTCGTCACGCTGCTCATCCTCAACATCCTCTTGGGTCTTTGTGTAGTGGTTGTGGCACTGGCGTTCCCGCCGATGACATTTGTGAGTCCATCTGGCAGCGTTGAGCAGCAAACTCTTGTGGTGACCGACTGGCTGGATCTCATGTTGGCTTTCCCCACCGCAGCTTGTTTTTTGACGTGGGTATTCAGATCTGTGAAAGCTGCCGTTGCGCTGGATAGAAAGCCGTTTGCGTATTCGCCTGTTTATGCGGTAGTGACGTTCTTCATTCCGATCATGAATATCTACAAGCCTCTCCAGATGATGCGCGACACGTTTTGGAGGTCCACCCCAGATGCTGAAAGATTGAGTGTCATTTTGCGAATAGTTCTTTGGGTGTGGTGGCTCTGCTGGCTCATATCCAGTTTCGTAGGATTCTACGCCTCGTATACGAACGATACAGAAGGCCGAGCGGGCGCGTCCGCGTTTTCGATCGTTAGCGCGGCCGCATTGATCGTGCTCGTTCGAGCACTTCCCGGTCTGCAACAGGCACGGCTCGCAGAGTTGGCTAGTCGACCGCCGGTTGGCGACTATGTCGAATACCCGCGACACCCGGAGAGCACTACCCTCTGAGCTTGGTGATCCTGGCCGTTGGCAGCGACTTACGCAACGGGGGCTCCTGCATTACCACGTGGCTGGCGCCGACCATGGCAAGCACTCGCTGACCTGGCTTCAGAGAATTCAGCAAGACGTCCACCATGTGGCGGTCCCTCAACTCGCTGGATGCGCGAGACACACGGTTCAACGGCCCTTTCCCTCCGGGCTCGATCCAGCGGATGTCCGGTTTGCGCCAGTCTCCGGCGATATGTAGTTTCTTCCAGAGGGCATCGATGGCCGGGATCGAGTTCGGCTCGCCACCAAGACCCTCTCGCCCGAGAACGTCGAGGTCGGAAAGCGCGACTTGCTCAGCGCTTTTGTGTGCGTGGCGTTCCGCGGGCCTCCTAAGTACTTGCTCCATTGACCGCACGAGATAGAAGAGCTTCACGCGTTCAAACGGGAACTGCTTCGCGAGAGACCTGGCCTCGACTTTGCGCATGAGATCGATCGACCTTACAGGAACTCGGTCCTTCGCTGCCCAAAAGGCGAGAGCTCCTCGCTCGCCGTCCAT
>JAXDKF010000220.1:0-10033 GCA_034667265.1 Fimbriimonadaceae bacterium | reverse complement strand
AGCTTGCCGAGCGGCGGCACGAGGGTCGGATAGAACACGTTTACACGCTCGATCTCGGCCTTGCGCAGCAGGGCGAGCGTAGCAGTCGTCAGCTTTTGGCCGATGACCTTTTGCAGGCCGCCGGAATACTCGCCGTTGTCGCCCTTCGCCCAATCCTGCAGGTCGCCGATGTAGGCGTCCTTCAGAGGGGTCGTCGTGGGCACAGTGGACTCGACGATGATCCAACGTCCATAGGACGACTCGCGGATGTCTCGCACGATTCCCGTGACCGGGCAGATGATGGCCTTACCTCGAGGCTGGCGCCGCGCTTCGAAGATCTCTTCGACGCGGACGATGCCTGAGGATTCGCCCGTCCAAGCATAGAAGAACGTCTTTCTCGACCGGTCCCAAAGCTTGCGCGATTCGGTATCCGCTCGATCGAGCGCCTTCTGCGCGGCCTTGGTTTGCCGTTCCGTCTTCTTCTTGACCTTGGGGTCCGCCGAGTCCTCCTGGTTGATGGTCAGCGGCGCCGTCTCCTGCTTCTGGAAGAGCGCCTTGACGACCGTCTCCTGAGACTCGAGAAGCTTGGTCGGATCGAACTGCTTGAGGTCCGTATCCGTGGCAAGCGCGAAGTCCTCCATGAACTGGCGGATGAACTTACCGGTCTTGTACTGGTTCGTTCGGGCGATCGTGGCCGATCCGGCAACGCCTCCAGTGTGGAAGGTGCGCATCGTGAGCTGGGTTCCCGGCTCACCGATCGATTGCGCGGCGATGATCCCGACGGCGACGCCTACCTCGACCAGCTTGAAGGTCGAAAGGTCCACGCCATAACACTTGGAGCAGATTCCCTGCACCAGCTCGCAAGTGAGCGGGCTTCGGACCCTAACGCACAGGTGGCCGTGGTCGTCGACGTGGAAGCCCAGATCGGTGTACCTGGCAACGATCTTGTCTCGAGCGTCGTCGGTCTGCGCATCAGAGATCTCCTTGACGTACGCGTTCTCGATGACGTTGATCTTCTTCGCGTCGTCCCGGCTGATCACGGTGTCGTGCTCGATCACCGCCCCCTTGGTTTGGGGATCGACAATCGTCGCGAGCGAGACCTTGCCAAAGATCCGGTCCGCGATCGGCTCGAGGACTTCGCCTTCCTCCACGATGCGGTGCGCAAGAGCTCCGTCCGTGGTGCGGCAGTCCTTGGAATTGATGATCACGTCCTGCGCGACGTCGCAGAGACGTCGCGTGAGGTAGCCCGCGTCAGCCGTGCGTAGAGCGGTATCCGCAAGACCCTTGCGGGCGCCGTGCGTCGTCACGAAGTACTCCAGCATGTTGAGGCCCTTGTGGAACGAGCTCTTGACGGGCAGCTCGTAGATAACCTCGTTGAACTGGTTGAACATCAGGCCGCGCATGCCGGCGAGCTGCGCGAGCTGCTTGACAGAGCCGCGAGCGCCAGACACGGTGATGATGGACAGCGGGTTCATCTGGGTAAGGCCGTTGACGATCTCCTTACCGATCTCGTCGTACGTGTCGGTCCAGAGCTTGACCAGGCTTTGCGTAAGCTCGTTATAGGTGAGCATTCCGCGTCGGAACTGAGCCGTGATCTTGTTCGACTTGTCGTCCGCTTCCTGGATGATCTCTTCTCTTCGCTCGGGCGGGTCCATGTCGGTGATTGCAATCGACAGACCGTACTTGGTGGCCCACTTGAAGCCCATATCCTTGAGGTCGTCGAGGAGCTTGATCGTCATGCCCATGCCGCATCGGCGGTGGCACGTGACGATGCACTCGCCCAACTGCTTTTTGGCGAGCTCCATCTTCAGAAACTCGTCGCTGTGCTTGAGCGGGTACGGCAAGACGTCGTTGAACATGAGCTGCCCAGGCGTACAGGTGACGACGATGCTCTCCCACTCCTGCTCGTAAGGCTGGAGCTCTTCGAACTCCTCGCCCTCCTCGTCCGTGCTCTTGACGCGGTGGTACTCCACCGCGCTGACGGGGTCGCGGAAGTTGACTTCCTCATCAGGACGGAAGACGGGCCTTCGGATGCGCACCTTGATCGGCTCGTTGATGTGCAAACGATCTTCAAAGGCTGGACAATCGAGCAGGTAGAAGATCTCCTCGGGCTTGGCGAACACGCGCGGAGGCGGATTCTTCTCCGGATTCTTCTTATGCGCCGCTTCTTGGTCCTGCATCTTCTTCCGGCCCTCGTTGCTCACAAAGGTGAGCGCATAGGCGCCGAGGATGATGTCCTGGACCGGAGCGACTGTCGGACGACCGTCCGCCGGCGAGAACAGGTTCTGCGTGGAGAGCATGAGCACGCGGGCCTCGGCCTGCGCCTCATGACTCAGCGGAACGTGCACGGCCATCTGGTCTCCGTCAAAGTCCGCGTTGTACGCATGGCACACGAGCGGGTGGACCTGGATCGCCTTGCCGTCCACGAGGATCGGCTCGAACGCCTGGATACCCAGCCTATGTAGCGTGGGAGCACGGTTCAGAAGGACCGGATGCTCCTTGATGACCTCTTCCAGACCATCCCAAACGGCGGGATGCATTCGGTCGATCATCCGCTTGGCCGTCTTGATGTTCTGCGTGATCTTCTTCTCGACCAGCGTCTTCATCACGAACGGCTTGAACAGCTCGAGCGCCATCTCTTTCGGGATGCCGCATTGGTGGAGCTTGAGGTGGGGCCCGACGACGATAACCGATCGGCCGGAATAGTCGACGCGCTTACCGAGAAGGTTTTTTCGGAACCGGCCTTCCTTGCCCTTCAACATGTCGCTGAGCGACTTGAGCGGACGGGCATTGGAGCCGACGACCGGGCGTGCGCGGCGGCCGTTGTCGATGAGCGCATCCACGGCTTCCTGCAACAGGCGCTTCTCGTGGTTGATGATCGACTCGGGAGCGTGGATCTCGATGATCTTCTTCAGCCGGTTGTTCCGGTTGATGATCCTTCGATAGAGGTCGTTGAGGTCCGACGTGGCAAAGCGGCCACCGTCGAGCTGCACCATCGGGCGAAGCTCGGGCGAGATGACCGGGATCACATCCAGGATCATCCACTCAGGCCGGCTGCGGCTTGAGACGAGCGCTTCCACGATCTCGAGTCGCTTGATGGCGCGTGCACGGCGCTGACTCTGGGTCTGGAGGATCTCCACTCTGAGCTCTCTGGCTAGGCGCTCGAGCTCTACGCGGCCCAAAAGCTCCTTGATCGCTTCGGCGCCGATGTTGGCGCGGACCAAAGCGCGGAGGTCCTTGTTCATGCGGGCGCCAACGCTGTCCAACAGCTTGCTGACCGCGCGGTACTTGTCCTCGTCGATGAGCTGGTTTCGCTCGAGCTTGCCGAGGATCTCAACCGCGATGTCGAGGTCCTTCAGCCGGTCGTCCGCATCGCGGTACTCAGCCTTAATGCGGTCGTTAACGGCCTTCGAACGCTCGCGCACGAGGGCTTCGTCGTACTCGTCGCGGTTGTTGTTCAGCTCTTCTGCTAGGCGCTGGAAGGACTCTTCCTCAAGCTCTCGCATGCCTGCTTGAAGGGCTGCTTTCTCGAACTCGACGGCGGAGCGGACCTCAGGCAGAACCTCCTGGATCGTTTCGCTATCGATGTCGATGATGATAAAGCTGGCGAAGTAGATGACCTTCTCGAGAAGTCTTGGCGAGATGTCAAGGATCAAGGAAAGCGGGGAGGGAACGCCTTTGAGGTACCAGATGTGACACACGGGAGCGGCGAGCTCCACGTGGCCCATCCGCTCGCGACGCACTTTGCTTCGAGTGACCTCGACTCCGCAACGCTCGCAAACGATGCCCTTGTACTTGATCTTCTTGTATCGGCCGCAGGCGCACTCCCAGTCCTTTACAGGGCCGAAGATGCGCTCGCAAAAGAGGCCATCCCGCTCCGGCTTGAACGTGCGGTAATTGATGGTCTCCGGCTTTTTGATCTCACCATGGGACCAGCTGAGAATGTCTTCCCCGCTGGCGATGCCGATTTTGATTGCGTCGAATTGGCTGACGTCTGGCATGTAGCTCTCTCGTTTCTCCTAAAACCTCTTGCGAGGTCGGCCGTTAATCAGGTCATGAGGTGTTAGGGTGTTAAGGTATTGGGGCTCCGTAACACCCCAAGACCTCAACACCTTAAGACCTCTTCTCAGCTAAAGAACCCCACTGATCGGGCGAGTCTGGTGTCTTCTCCTCCACCAAGCTCATCCAGGTCCCTGAGCGGGATCTCCTTGTTGGTGATGTCCTGTACGGACACCTTCAAGCAGAGGGATCTCAGCTCGTTGACCAGAATCTTGAAGGACTCGGGGATCCCGGGCTCCGAGATCGTCTCGCCCTTCACAATGCTCTCGTAGGCCTTTACGCGTCCCATCACGTCGTCGGACTTGATAGTCAGCAGCTCCTGGAGCGTGTAGGCGGCGCCGTACGCTTCCAAGGCCCAGACTTCCATTTCACCGAAACGCTGGCCTCCGAACTGCGCTTTACCACCCAGCGGTTGCTGCGTGACGAGCGAGTACGGGCCGATGCTCCTCGCGTGGATCTTCTCGTCCGCAAGGTGCTCTAGCTTGAGCATGTAGATCGTGCCGACCGTGATGAGGTTTGGCACCTCGTCTCCGGTAAGCCCGTCCCACACTCTGGATTTGCAGCTATGCGCGTCCAGGCCGGCTCGCTTGAAGACGTTCTTCTCGATCTGCTGAAGAATGCCTTCGTACACGCCCTTCGCTGCCTTGTGGTGCTTGCCGTCCAGAAGCTCTTCCTCGGTCTCTGGCTCGAAGTTCTCGAAGTCGATCTGAAGAAGCTCTTCGGTTGACTTGACGGGCGGCGCGGCCACGATTCGGGAAACCCGTTCGAGTTGGGCTTCCGTAAGGTCGTGCAGCTTCACGTCGATGCGCTTGAACATCTGCTCAACCGTGTCGTCCTTCTCGAACTGCACGTTGAGCTTCAGCTCCGCATTGACGTAAGCGCCCAGAGCCTGCCGTCGCATGTGTTGCGACAACCGCTCCATTTCATCCAGGACCTCGCCTTCGGTCGCGCCTTCGAACGCGGGGCACTTGTACTCCACGCCGAGGTGCGTTCCGACATAGCCGAGGTGCGTCTCGAGGATCTGGCCGATGTTCATTCGGCTGGGAACGCCAAGCGGGTTCAGCACGATGTCGACCGGGGTGCCATCCGCAAGGAACGGCATGTCCTCGGCAGGAAGAACCTTGGAGATGACGCCCTTGTTTCCGTGACGTCCCGCCATCTTGTCACCGACCATCAGCTTTCGCTTCTGGGCGATGTAGACCTGGACCGTCATGTTCGTACCGGCGGGCAGCTCGTCTCCAGGTATCTGGAGCAGAGGCTCGTCCGTTCGGTCGCAGATCAGGCGCTCGCGCTTCTTGGATTCCTTATAGATGTAGTTGATGCTCGGCGAGAGGTATTTGTATCGGCTGAAGACCTTGACGTCGATGATCGTTCCCTTTTCGCCGTGAGGCAGTCTCAGAGAGACGTCGCGGGTTTCTTCTGCCTTCTTTCCAAAGATGGCGATGATGAGCCGCTCTTCGGCGGTCATCTCGACCTGGCCCTTGGGAGCGACCTTTCCAACCAGAATGTCCTCCGGCCGGACTTCTGCGCCCACGCGGATGATTCCGTTCTCGTCGAGGTCCTTGAGGGCTTCCTCGCCGACGTTCGGAATGTCTCGCGTGATCTCTTCGGGTCCGAGCTTCGTGTCGACGGCTTCCGTCTCATGGCGCTCGATGTGGATCGACGAATACACGTCGTCCTTCACCATGCGCTCTGAGATGAGGATCGCATCCTCATAGTTGTAGCCGTTCCACGGCATGAACGCGACTAGCACGTTCTTGCCAAGCGCGAGCTCTGAATTATCGCAGCAAGCGCCGTCCGCCAAGGCATCGCCCTTGAGGACGCGCTGCCCTGGGAAGACCACCGGACGATGGGTGAACGCCGTGGACTTGTTGCTCTGCACCATGTGCATCAATGCGTACACGTCTGTCTCGCCGGTGTCCGCCACAACCTTGATCTGCTGGGAAGTGACGGTGAGAACCGTTCCCGCCCGGCTCGCGATGACCGCAGCGCCGGAGTCGACGGCGGCAACACGCTCGTAGCCGGTGCCCACGATCGGGCGCTCGGAACGGAGGGTTGGCACGGCCTGACGTTGCATGTTCGCACCCATGAGAGCACGGTTCGCGTCGTCGTTCTCGAGGAACGGGATCAACGCCGTTGCAACCGAGATGATCTGCACGGGCGAAACGTCCATGAGCTCGATCTTCTCGCGAGGAACGATTGGGTAGGACGCGCCTCCAAACTCGGAGCCGGCGCAACGCACTTGCATTCGCGCCTCGGTGATCAGGCCCTTGTCATCCGCGCGGACGTCGGCCGGAGCGACCATCTTGCCCGTCTCTTCCTGGGCCGTAAGGTAGACGATCTCGTCCGTAACGACGCCGTTCACGACGCGGCGATACGGCGTCATGATGAAGCCGTACTCGTCCACGCGAGCGTGGGTCGTGAGCTGCGAGATCAGACCGATGTTAGGACCTTCAGGGGTCTCGATCGGACAGATGCGGCCGTAGTGCGACCTGTGGACGTCGCGGACTTCCAGCTTGGCGCTGGTCCTCTGCAGACCTCCCGGTCCAAGACTCGAGAGACGCCGCTTGTTGGTGAGCTCGGAAAGCGGATTCGTCTGATCCATGAACGTCGACAGCTGGTTGCTGCTGAAGAAGCTCTTGATGGACGCGCTGACCGGCTTAACGCTGAGGATGATTCCCGGAAGCAGGTTCTCCTGATCCGTGGAAGTCATGCGCTCGCGGGCCACCTTCTCCATTCGCACGAAGCCGAGGCGTAGCTGGCTTTGCAGCAGCTCGCCGACCGAGCGCACGCGCTTGTTCTTCAAGTCGTCGATGTCGTCTCGTTCCGCCTCGCGGTTGACGTACGGCACCATCGCCTTGAGCACGGCGACCATGTCTTCCGACGTCAGGTTGCGGACGTCGATCGGGACGTTAAGGCCGAGCTTGTTGTTGATGAAGCGGCGGCCGACCTTGCCCAGGTCGTAGCGCTTGACATCGAAGAACAGGCCGTACACGAGCTGGCGGGCAGCGTCTTCGTTCGCCGCTTCGCCGGGTCGCAATCGCTTGTAGATGTCGAGGAGGGCGTCGCGGGCATTGGTCGTCGGGTCCTGCTCGAGCGTCGCCTCAACAAGCGAGTTGATGTCGATAACTTCCAAGGACTCGAGGCCCAGCGTCTCGATCTTCCGGGCCGTCTCGCGCTCGATCTTCTCGCCCTTCTTGATGATGAGGTTGCCCTCGGCATCGTTGATGTCGGCGATCGGACGCTTGCCAGTGAGGTCATCAATGGTAAGCCGGGTCATCGTGATCTGCTGGCTGAAGGTGGCGAGGATGTCCTCGTTGGTAGCCAGCGGAGTCTCGATCAGGATGACCGTTTTTCTCAGGTTCTCCGGCACCTTGTCCAGGATCTGTTGCGTGATGCGCGTGCCGACCTCGATGATGACCTCGCCGGTCTCGGGATCGGCCAGCGGCTCGACGGCGCGCTTGCCGACGGTCTTTTCGACGGGCAGGTTTTGGCGGCCCCGGCCCTTCTCAAACCCATAAAGGGCTTTGATGAGCTGGGTCAGGGGCAGCTTCTTGGTCTGGCTAATTTGGGTCCGGACCACGCCGTGCGCGTCCGACTCGATCTCGAGCCACGGTCCCTCGTTAGGGATGATGCGGGCAGAGATGATGACCTGCATGGACGAGTCCACGCCTTCTTCGAAGTAAAGGCCAGGCGAGCGGCTGAGCTGCGACACGATGACGCGCTCCCGTCCATTGATAATGAACGTGCCTTTGTCGGTCATCAACGGCAGATCGCCGAGGTAGACCTCCGACTCGATGACCTCACGGTCACGGCCTCCGAAACGCACGATCGCTTTGATCGGCGCCTCGAATGTCATGTCGCGGTCGCGGCATTCTTGAATCGAATATTTAGGTTCCCCTAACGTAAACGACACAAGTTCGATATAATTAGTTTGTGTGAAGTCCCAGATAGGGGAGAACGTCTTGAATAGCTCAGGTAGTCCTTCTTCTAGAAACCATCGATAACTGTTAAGTTGAAGTTCAATTAAATTTGGCACCTCGAGGAACCGGCCGATTCGCTTCGAGGATGGCTGAATAACTCGCATCCAGGCCTCCAGGCAGATTTGCGCGAATGGCGATGGTACCTTTTTGGTTCAGCGCCACGCTAGGGCCCCAACGGCCTTATTTCGGACTTTTTCGCGTTTTTTCACAAGATTGCGGCTGGATGTTCCGCTGAAGTCAAATTAGGCTGGCGGAGCAGCCAGCTCGAGGGGCTTCAGCGCGCGAAGGTCCTTGCGGTCAACCCGGACCCGATCCGTCTTCCAGAGGCGCTGGCGAGCGACAACCGCAGGCATGAAGCTAACAACAAAGCGTCTTTGGGCGGCAGCATTTGAGGGTGCGAGCCTGAGCGCCAAGCTCGCCGAGCCCTTCGCGAGCCGCATCTGGCCAATGAGGACGTAGAGTGCCGTTAGGTCGACGGCACACTCGCTGAGGCCGTGCTTAATTGGGTTTCTGTCCTGTCTTGCGTCTAGCCAACGTCCCTTGGAAGCGAGAATCGCTCGGCGGACGCGGATCTCTTCCAGAGTGACGGTCTCAGAGCGCAGATAGCTGTTGGTGGGGTGTTGACGCCACCCAACGAGCGGCTCCGCAACACAAACGGCGGGACCCCGTTCGACCAAGTTCAGCCACGCCACCCAATCACCCGAATATCGAAGGCTCTCTTCAAAACGGGTCGCTCCGCTGGGGAAGACCACCCCTGAGGCAAGAAGCCGATTGGAAGAGAGCATCAACGGTAAGAGATCCTGCCTCTCCTCGGTGGGCCAGTGCTGGTGCTGATCGACATCGAGCTCTCTTCCCTGCTCGTCAATCTGGCTACCGAGGGTGTAACAGAGGGTTGAGTCCGAGTGTTTCTCCAGAAGCTCGATTTGCTTGCGGAGCTTGCCAGGACGCCAAACGTCGTCTGAATTCAAGATGGCAATGTAATCGCCCGTGGCGATGTCCAGAGCGCGGTTTTGAGTGGCGTACGCGCCAATGTTGCTCTCGTTCTGCTGGACTTTGAGCCGGGCGTCCCGGATGGAATACGCCACTTCCATGCTGCCGTCGGTGCTACAGTCGTCCACAAGGATGACCTCGAGGTCCGGGTAGTCCTGGCTAAGCGCGCTTTCGACCGACTCTCGTAAATAGGGCGCATGGTTGTAGCTGGGGACTATTACGGAAACGCGCTTCGCCACGTTGAGCGAAGTTTACTATTGGTCCCCGCCGCCGTTCCGAGTTCCGAGTTCCAGAAGGGTCCGACCGGACCCTGAGTTACTTGCTTGTTCAGCCAGGCTTCATAGCCGGCACCTGATCCGCCGCTGCGAAGAGCGGCGCGTATGCGCTGGAGGTCTGAGAGGCAATGGTTTGCGCAGCCTGTTCCAACACTCCACGGTCCCAACCTTCCGCGCTCTGCAAAACCTTGCCGTCCTTGCCGATCAGCCAATACGCAGGAACCGTCGACACGCCCAAGAAATGAGTGATGCGCAACGTAGTGTCCGCATAGTTGGAAAACGTGATCTTCTGGGAGTCGGTGAATTCCTTCACCTCGTCCGGTTGGTTTTGAGCGATGCCCGCCACGCTCGCCGCCTTATAAAATCTGTGCAAGCGCTCCAAGAAGGGCATCATCAGCCGGCAGGTCGGGCACTCCGTCCTCCACACGACTACCAACAGCGGCCCACCGCTTCTCGCCACGCGGGTCGAGAATCGGTCGAGCTCAAAGTCTGGAAAGGGCTGTCCGTTCTGTGGCGAGGCCATGTGCCAGATTCTTCCAGCCACGCGGCCTCAGACGCAAGTATTTTTTACCGGTCTGGCGCTTAATCCTGGCGAAGACGCACGCTGAGCGGCTCCGATGGCGGAAGCGAGTGAGCTTTCCGGAGCTCGGTTGCCAGCGTGTCGAGAGCAAGGGTTTGCTGGTTCAGCGCCTGCTTCATCTCGCGCATTTCTGTCGCCATAGAGTCGTTGGTTTGCGTCTGCTGGTG
>JAXDKF010000219.1:0-3977 GCA_034667265.1 Fimbriimonadaceae bacterium | reverse complement strand
TGCACGAGCATTTTGGTGATGATCGCCGGCATCTTGGAAAAAGAGGCCCACCGATCGCCCGCGTTCGCCTGGGGCGCCGTGCTCTTCGTGGGCGCCGCAGTTTACGGGGCGGGCCGCATCGTGCTCGGGTTCTCTTTACCAAAACCGGCGGACGACATCGCGCCACCTACCGTGTCGGGTGAGAATTGGAAAAACCTCGCAAGGACGCTGTGCATCGTGGTGACGGCGTTCTTCGTTTACTTTGCGTTGCAGTCGATTGTGCGTATCGGCGCGAACGGGCTTGCGCACAGCTTGGGGAGCTTGCCGCTTTTGGGCGAACTCCACGGCTGGCTACTCACGCCCGATGCGCTTAGAGCCGACGAGGTCCAGCTCCTTCAATGTGTGCCGGCAGCGGCGCTCTTTGGCTGGCTGTCGCTTCGACTTACTCGCCACACGCCGACAGGCGAAGCCTTCGGCACCTTCTTTCGCCAAGAGCGGATCGGAGCCGTTCTCGCATTCATCCTCTTCTATCGCATGTCCGAGGCCATGGTCGGGAAGATCGCGCCCCTGTTCCTAAAGGACACGCCACAGAAAGGCGGAATGGGGATGAACCTCGAGCAGATCGGCTTTTACAACGGGACGATCGGCGTTTTTGGGATCATCTTGGGAGGCATCCTAGGAGGACTCATTGTGTCGAGGCTTGGTCTTCGGCGCGCGTTTTGGCCGCTGGCCATCGCGATGCATACGCC
The DNA here is from genome assembly GCA_034667265.1 of Fimbriimonadaceae bacterium. Classification (GTDB taxonomy): domain Bacteria; phylum Armatimonadota; class Fimbriimonadia; order Fimbriimonadales; family Fimbriimonadaceae; genus JANYLD01. Next base: position 3,249 of record JAXDKF010000219.1, on the reverse strand, counting down.
GAACCTTCTCTATCTCTGGGCGGCCGCGACACACCCCCCAATTCCCGCCATCGGCATCGTCGCCTTCGTCGACCAGATGGGCTACGGCATTGGATTCGCCGCCTACATGGTGTATCTCATGTGGGTGGCACAGCGGTCCAGCTACCGGACATCGCACTATGCGATCGCCACGGGGTTGGGCGTGTTGACGATCCAGACTTCGGGCATCCTGAGTGGGATCATCCAGACGAATTTCGGCTACGTGAACTTCTTCATCGCGGTCATGCTGCTGGCCGTCCCGGGCGTCCTAACACTGCTGTTCATTCCTTTGGAAGATCGCTCTGTAGCGGCACCCACCGGGCAATGATCCCTGTCGCCGCCGAGCCGCTGCGGCCAAGAGGCGATGCTACGGCAATATCTCGACTTCGGCCTCGATTTCGATGGGCGCGTTGAAGGCGGGCAGGCCGCCGATAGTGCTGCGCGCATGTCCGCCCTTGTCGGCGCCGTACAACGAGAGAATTAGATCGGAAAAGCCGTTGGTCACCTTCGGAGTTTCTACAAAACCCGGCGCGCAATTGACGATCGCGAACACCCGTAGCCAAGCCTGTATGCGGTCGAGATCTCCCAGCTCGTTGCGCAAGCTGCCAAGCATCGCAAGAGCCAGTTTTCGCGCAGCCTCGTAGCCTTGATCGACGGTCAGCTCGGCACCGACGCGGCCGAGGGGACGGGCGATAGAACCGTCCGCATCGAGGGGAATGTGGCCCGAGACATAGGCTTTGTTTCCGCTCACGCGGACCCATCGAAAGGGGATCGGCACGCCCGCCGGCACTTGCGCGGGCTGGGGCAAGGAGAGCCCGAGCGCGGCCAGCCGATTTTCTACGTCCAACTTCTCACCACAAGGACACGACGATCACAAGGATGCACAACGGCGCTCGCGTTGTGATCGTCGCCTCCTTTGCTCCACGAGTGTTGCGAGCAGTTTGAAAGCGGCGCTGAAGCACCGCACTCCAAAGCGCGAGCAAGCTCGCGCACTCCCAAATACCTGATGCGTCAAATAAGCTCTAGCGCGACTTCAGAGCAGAAATGCCGTCCCTCGCCGGTCAGGCGAATTGCAGAGTCATCGCGAGTAATCCAGCCTCTGTTTTCGAGTCGATCGATAGCGCTAGCGGACAAGTTCAAGCCGTCCACCACAAGGCCGCTATTGAGCCGCAAACCCAACATGACGCGCTCGAGGCGCTGGGTCTCGGCCGAGAGTTGCTCTTGGTCGAATGCGAGCGGGTCACCCGCTTCTACTGCGGCGCAGTAGCGGTCGGGGTGCTTGAGGTTTGTGTAGCGCACTCTCGCGGGGGCACCTTCCTCCATCGACGGAAGGTGAGCTTGGGACTCCCGATGCGGGGTGTGCTGCGTCCAGTTGCTTGTTACTTCGCTTTCGTCAACCACCCCATTCGCCTCCTTCGAAGGAGGGGAATGGCTTACGGTGCATCCAACGGCTCCCGGCCCATAGCCGGCGTACTCCTCGGCGTTCCAGTAGCAGAGGTTGTGTCTGCACTCGTAACCAGGCTTGGCGAAGTTGGATATCTCGTACTGCTCGTAACTCGCCGCCGCGCAGGCGTCGACGCACTCGTTGTACATCGCCACCTGCTCGTCATCGTCCGGAAGCTCGAGCTGTCCCTTTAGATGCTGCTTGTAGAAGGGCGTATTTGGCTCGAGAGTCAAGCAGTAGAGGCTGAGATGCTCCGGCTGCAGGGCAAGAGCCCTCTCGAGGTTGGCACGCCACGCATGCCTACTCTGGCCGGGCAACGCGAACATCAGATCCAGGTTGAGATTGTCGAAACCGGCATCTCTCGCGATCTGTACTGCACGTTCGATTTCGCCGGACCGATGGATGCGGCCCAGGCGCAGGAGATCGGTGTCGAGAAAGCTTTGCGCGCCAAGCGAGATCCGGTTGAAGCCTGCCTCGCGCATGGCGCGAAACTTCTCCGCATCGGCAGTGCCAGGGTTTGCTTCGCTCGTGATCTCTGCGCCGGGCAACGGCGGATGCACCCGCAGCACGGCTTCGAGGATGCGCACGAGCTGATCTTTCGGAAGGTAAGTCGGCGTTCCACCTCCGAAGAAGATCGTCTTGGCGGGCCGACCGCGCCAGGGAGATCGCTCGATCTCCCCGACCGTCGCGGCGGTTGTCCGCTCCATAATTTCGCCCTCCATAGCGTAGGAGTTGAAGTCGCAGTAGCCGCACTTCGAGGGGCAGAAGGGAGTGTGGACGTAGATTGCCAGAGGCTTGAGGCTTGAGGCTTGAGGCTTGAGGCTTGAGCGATCAGGGCATAGCGCCAAGCGGTCAGACCCCAATTCTTGCTCTTCGATTCCGAGAGTTTGAGACACGATATCCCTTTAGCCCTTCCAAACCCACACTGCAATGATGATGCCTGCAACAGCTCCCAATACGACCGGCACCGCCGGTACCTTGCGATTGATTCACGTGGAGTTGCATGCGCGCATCAACAAATGGTAGCCATAGCCGACAGCGGCACCTGAAACAAGGCCAATAGCTGACCGGATCAACACTGCCCTAGCATACGCCGCCGGGCCAGCCTTAAGCCGATAACACGCAAGGCACGGGAAACAGCAGCCGCGGCTTGTCGAAAAGCACCGGAACGGCCAACGTGTTGTACTTGGGCCTCAGCGGATTGGTCTCTTCAGTAGATCTATTCCAATCCTTCGTCGCAAAGCGTCCCCAGTGGCGCGTCTCTTCTCCCGAAGGGCCGAGTTCCAGCGACGCATCCATTTGGTCAGGCAAATCAACTCGTATGAGCTGCCCTTGGCGGGTGACGTAAGACTTGTTATTGCCTTGGCTCCCGACAGCCTCGACGCAATAGCCCTCTTGGGGTAGCCCAAAGTAATGGCCCGTCCACCGCTGTCTAATCCGAAGCTTGAACTCATAAGGCATTCCCGTATAGGGGTGCAAGACAGCGCAATCGCGCTCCGATTGCTGGACCAGTCCAGAGAAGATCATCGGCTCGAACATGCCGGAGAAGCGTTCCATCCCGAACGAGGGGTAGATCTGTTGCCGCTCCTTGTATCCGTCTGTAATGACCACAACGTCGATGTGGTCCGAGCGGTATTCGGCGGAGACATCCACGATCTTCGCCTTGCCGCTTTCCGCCATGTCTCTGAAGTGGCTTTCCGTATGGATCGGCATCCCGTCCATTCCCACAAGAAAAAGCATGGTGTAGGACGCCTCGCGATACTCCCTCATCGCCGTGTTCGGCACCG
>JAXDKF010000218.1:0-4989 GCA_034667265.1 Fimbriimonadaceae bacterium | reverse complement strand
AAAGATCTTGGAGAAGCACGCTTCCCCGGAGGATCTGGCGGAGCGTGAGCGACTTAGCTATGCAGTCGAGCAGGCAGTTCACGAACAGGCCGCGGCTCGCCGGCAACTGCGCGAGCATCTGCACAAGCAGGATCAGCTCGTAGGCAGCGATGAGATCCGCAGCATCCATGGGGGACGGCGCGCGCTGGAACTCGAAGCCGAAATGAAGCGACTGAAACTGATCCGCGACGCCGTGATCTCCTCAAAGGGCTTGCAGAGGGCCGGCCAACGCCCCAGCGCCTGGTGGTTCCCTCTCGTCTCACCGGACGGAGCATGGTTCAGAGAGACCGTGAACAGCGCGGAATGCTATTTGGAGCCGCTGACTTGACGCAGACCATCCCGTTTTGGAAAGTGGAATCGGTCGGCAACGATTTCGTGCTCGTTCATGAAGCGGATGTGCGCGCTCTGGCCAAGAAAGACTATGAGCGGTTCCTTCGCGAGCTGACAATATCCGCAAGCGAGAGACGATTCGGCATCGGATCAGACGGCCTGCTCGTCGTCGGCCCGAGCGGATCGGACCTCAACCTCCGCATGTTCAATCCAGATGGCTCGGAAGACTTCTGCGGGAACGGTCTGCGATGCGCCACGGTGCACGCTACGAAGCAGGGCTGGGTGGGCGAGCGTTTTATGATCCACCACCATGGTCAGAACGTGCAGGCGACCGTTTGCGGTGACGATTGCGTGGAGACCCACTTGGACAGCGCAACGTATCGGCCCCAAGATGTGCCGGTGAAGTTCCGGGAGGAACCCAAGAAAACGTTCGACCGCAAGCCCCTCTGGACGGGTCTAGAGGTTGGCGGCAGCTCCCTCAGCACGGGGAGCACCCACACGATTCTTTGGACGGGAGCTTTGCCGGACGACCCCGAATTCCATCGCTTGGGCCCACTCATCGAGACGGACGAGCAGTTCCCGGAGCGCACCAGCGTGATCTGGGCCATCGAAGAAGCGCCCATGAAGGTGAGGATCCGCATTTGGGAGCGGGGCGCGGGAGAGACGCTGGGCTGCGGTACGGGCGCCAGCGCGGCCGCCGTCGACTACCTGCGCCGGAAGAATCTGGGCGGCTCCGTAGAGGTGATCAGCAAGGGCGGGACGCTGCAAATCGGCGCGCCGTCTTGGGATGCGCCGCTGGTCGTTCGCGGTACAGCCAAAGAGCTGTTCTCGGGAAAGTATTTGTTCAACCGCGCGAAGGGTTGAATTTGAGCGCGACGCAAGGCTGCCTCAAAACTCCGAATCGAAATGTCCTCCCAGGGGGCGTCGGCGTGTTGAGGCCAAGAATCTTCGGCTCTAGGCTTTCGCGCCGGCTTTGATCCAGTCAGCGATCTTCTGGATGTCGCCCGCAGCAAGAGGAGCATGCTTCGCCGGCATCTGCGGCAGCTTCGGCTTCGCGACCGGACCCTTCAGGACCATGATTAGCAGGCTCTTATCGGGATCGCCCGCAATGACCACAGGACCGTGCTCGGCCGGCTTCATAACATCCGCATAGCCGCCCGCAACAAATCCGCCCTTTTTGTTGGCCGCGCTGTGACACGGCAGGCAGTTGGTGGTGAGGATCGGCTGAACTGTCGCAAAGCTAACGACAGAAGCGGGCTGCCCCGTTGTAGCTGCTGGGGTCGTACCCGTTGTCGTGGTCGTCGTCGTCGCAGCAGGTGGCGTGTTGTTGGCCTCGTCTGCCGTATTTGAACAAGCAACCGCCAACAGGCCCGCTAAAGGTATCAGAACACGTTTCATCGAATGAGTCCTCCCAAAAGCCTGACAAGATTGATGACATTGCAATCTTGCAAGTGCCGAAACCTTTGCATATTTACCCGTATTAATTCGACCTGGAAGAACATCCCGTACGAGTGCGATGCGTTTTTCATCGCGAGAAGCCTATTTACACAGCTAGCGGGCCTTATTCCCGCCGGAGGTCGAATTTGAAGAAAGCACTCATTGCCATTGCCGCTGCAGCCATGTTGGCCGGCTGCGGAGGTTCGGGGGGCGGAGGCGGGCTGGCGAGCTCGAGCCGAGTCTCCCTATTTATCACCGACAGCATGGACGGCAACGATCATGTCTGGGTCACCGTGAAGTCGGTGGACCTGCTCACCGCGACGGGTTCAACGAACGTATTCAGCGACCCGGCCGGAGCCACCGTCGATCTTAAGACCCTACGAGACTCCACAGGCGAGCGGTTCAAGTTTTTGAACGATGACTCCATCCCGGCCGGCACCTATACCGGCGCGCGCGTCACCCTCGACAACAACCTCGTTGTGTTCCCGCATCTCGCCACCACAGGCACCGCGATGACTTTCGATCCGGTCTATGACGATGGAAGTGGCAACAGCGCGATGAGCTTCAACTTCTCGTCGCCGAAGACGATCAGCGCCGGCTCCGAGGACGACATCGTCGTCGATTTCGACCTGGCTAACTGGAACGAGACGGGCGGAGTCGTAACCGTATCGCTTAAGGAAGGCTCGGAGAACGGCCTCCATGACCACGATCGTCACGAGAAGAACCACCACGAGGGAAGCGTCGCCGGTCTTACCGGAACGGCGCCCGACTTCACGTTCACACTCACGCACGGGGACCACGATTCCTTCATGGTCACCACCGATGCCAACACGCGAATCTTCGCGGGAGACGGCGCTGCGCCCGGCCTGGCCAACGGCCTGAAGGTCAAGGTTGAAGGTATCTGGGACGAGACCACGAGCCGGCTGCTCGCCACGTCGATCCGCGTGAAAGGCGACGGAGATGGCGACCACGAGAACACGAATGAACTCGAAGGCTCGATCACCGAGTTCAGCCTGGATTCAGGATTCATCCGGGTCGCTACAAAGGACGCGGAAGGCTTCATGCCGACGAACGACACCGTGCGCATCGAGTTCACGGACACGACAAAGTTCCTTGGACACGAGGAAGGCACTCTGACCAAAGAGGAGTTCTTCGCGCTCTTGTCCAACGGGGTCGAGCTGGGAGCCAAAGGCACTTACAACGCTTCCACCGGCGTTCTGACAGCCGAGTTTGTGCGGCTCGAGGAAGACCACTCGGACGACCACGGGGGAGACACCGGCGGTTCGACCGGCGGCGACTCAACGCCCTAAAGGCAACTATCCCTATCGAGCCTCGGCATCGAGGCTCGATAGGAACTCTCTCGCCCTTTTCGCTCTACGCTATCGCCCTTCGCTCTTCGCTCTCACCGCATGGCGGCTTTCGACCCTGGGCTCTCATGGATGCCTTCGGCGATCTCCTCTATTAGCTTTTCGCAGAAGGCCGGAATGTCATCTGGCTTGCGGCTGGTCACCATGCCGTTGTCCACGACGACTTCCTGATCGACCCAGTTGGCGCCTGCATTCTCAAGGTCGGCGCGCAACGATGGCCAACTTGTCACCGTCTTGCCATCGACCACGTCAGCCTCGATGAGCAGCCAAGGCGCGTGGCAGATGGCCCCGATCGGCTTGCCGTCGTCGAAGAAGTCCATGACGAAGTCCACGGCCTTCTCGTTCATCCGGAGCTTGTCGGGATTCATAACGCCGCCGGGCAGCATCAGGGCATCGAAGTCTTCTGCGCTGACCTCGTCGACGGTTTTGTCGACCTGGATCGTGTCTCCCCAGTTCTGGTGGTTCCAGCCCTTGATCTCGCCACTTTTTACGGAGACGATGGTCGTTTGCGCGCCCGCATCTTCCAGGGCCTTCTTCGGCCCAAACAGCTCCGACTGTTCGAAGCCGTCGGTCGCAAGGATCGCGACTTTCTTCCCACTCAACTTTCCATTCGGCATTGCAACTGTCTCCTCGGAAAAATCCAATGCATTTTGGCTCCAGAAGGAGCCCGGCGGTTCGGGTTATGGCCTGCCGAGCCGAAGCTTCGCTCTCACGCCCCAAAAGACGCACCCTGAAAGACCCGCTTCAAACCGCCTCGAGCGCGCTGGAGGACTTGGAACCCGAAGTAGCCGGTGGCTCGGCCAGCCAAGACCAGCTCCTTGTACCCATCGCCGTCTACGTCGAGGACATCGAACGGCTGCCACTCGATCGTCTCATTGACGGCTCGATACAGCTCGATGAAACGGCCCCCGTCCACGGTGCCGATGAGCATCAGGGTCCGCTGAGGGTGTCCCAAAGCAGTGGGCAAGTCAAACACGGCAACCACCTCAGGGATTCGGTCGTTGTCCAGATCGTAGGCCCTCAGGCTGTCGAGGCGGAGATCCTTTCCCGTCAAGGCCGGATCCATTTCTCGGACGGCTCGATCCATCTGCTTCTCGACGATAGGTCTCACGTCTCGCTTCATCTGTCCCGGAGAGAATTGTGTGGACGACAGGCTTTGGCGATCCGTATTCAGGGCGAGAAAAGGCTGGATGCTGTTCTGGTAACTGGAGTTGCCCCAGGTGTAAATCGCGTTGGCAAGATAATTGACGTTCCTGCTCTTCACCAGGCGGTAGGGGTAGAGCTTGCGAGGCAGCGACCAGCCACCGAGTCCGACCCACAGGTTCGCGCCCGGATACGGCTTGGGGGCGGTCCGGTTGACGTCGAACCAGCCGACTTGCCACCCGTTCCGGTAGATCTGAAACCGATCGCCTTCTCGTATCGAGGATTGCCTGTTAGGCTGGCTCCCCGCATCCACGCTTGCGTCCAACCACTCGGTGCCCGTGCACCACGCTATCGGATAGATCTCGGCGACCGTTGCACGGGCCCCGCCCTTGAAGGTCGGCTCCTGATGCCGGATCATGGCGGCTGCGAGCATGACGGGCTGCTGCGCCGTCGTGCTGGACGAGGCGCCTGCATATGCCGCCAGAAGGCTCGCGAAGAACGAAATCATGCCAATCTTCGGACGCCCGACCGCCTTGCCTCGTTTCTTTCCATGCAATTGGGTTGAGGGTGCAGGCGAGTCTGCCGCAAGCCAGGGAACGAGGAAGCTCGCAAACAACGCTACGCCGGGCAACCTTGCCCGTCGGTCACGGGAATCCGTGACGCCGATTATGTG
>JAXDKF010000217.1:0-12644 GCA_034667265.1 Fimbriimonadaceae bacterium | reverse complement strand
AAAATATTTGAGGATGTCGCGCACTGGGCATGGAGCACAGTCCTCAAATGGCCTGCTCACATTCGAGATGGCTTCGGGATGCAACTCGCGGACGCAGCCGATAGCGTCGGCGCAAACCTCGTCGAAGGAGATGGCAGATATGGCACCGCTGACGGCATCCACTTCTTCGTGATCGCGCGGGCGTCCGCCCGCGAAACGCGTCTTTGGATCCGGAGGGCCGTCCGCCGTGGATTGGTTAGCGAAGAAGAGGGCATTCGCCAAGTGGATGAGGTCACTCGCGCGACAAAGCTGCTGAACTTACTCATCACATATCGCAGAACGAAGCTGAAAAAAGTGGTCCGTGAAAAGCGTGCAACATATGGCACTTTGATCGAGATGGATCCATTCGCGGAAGATTGATCGCACTCTTCAACATCGTAACACCGTGATGTCTGAACGCCGTAACACCGTAACACCGCAACACCGCAACACCGAGACGCCTACTCAAGCTAGAGCGCGCGAAATCGGCATTGACAACTCCTCCATCCCTCCCCACGTCGCCGTTATCATGGACGGCAATGGCCGGTGGGCCAAAAAGAAAGGCTTGCCCCGGCTGCTGGGCCATCGCGAAGGTTACAAGACCTTGCGCGGGATCCTGCTCGCCGCAAGCGAGCTCGGCATCAAGTACCTAACGGTCTACGCATTCTCCGCCGAGAACTGGCGACGCCCCGAAGACGAAGTCAAGGGCCTCATGAGCCTCATCGAGAAGGCAGCACGCGACGAGCTCAGGCTCATGCATCAGAACAACGTCCGGGTGAACGTCAGCGGGCGCATCCACGAGTTGCCGGAAGGGCTGCAGCGTGCCCTGAACGACGGCATGCAGACGACCAAGGACAACACGGGCATCACCTTTACCCTCGCCGTGAACTACGGTGGCCGGGCGGAGATCGTGGATGCCGTCAAACGGCTGGCCGAGCAAGGCACCCCAGCAGGCGAAATCACCGAAGAGCTGATCTCAGCCTCGCTGTACAACCCCGGCCACCCCGACCCGGACCTTATGATCCGCACCGCCGGCGAGATGCGCTGGAGCAACTTCCTGCTCTGGCAGGGAGCTTACTGTGAGCTCTACGTAACCGAGAAGAGCTGGCCCGAGTTCAAAACGGAAGACCTGCTGGATGCGGTGAAGACCTTTCAGCAAAGAACCCGCAAGTTCGGGGCAGTTGTAGACTGATTGCCGCACAAATGTGCTGCATGAGCGTAGATACTTAAGGCCGTTCCGCGGATCGCCGTGATTCGTTTGACTTGTACTGACGAGGAAATGCACCAGCAATGATCACCACACTAATTGCCTTCACCCTATTGAGCCCGGCTGCCCAAGCCGTTCATCTGGCCTGCCCTGTCACGGGCGAGGAGATCGGGAAGCCGTTCGCTTCGATCAACTATAAGGGAGCCCGCTACGACTTGTGCTGCGGCGGATGTCCCGGACCCTTTCTCAAGAACCCAGAGAAGTTCCTGACTCCTGAGAAGACCAAGAGCGCCACCTTCGGAGTTGGCTACTTCGATCCAGTCAGTGGCCTTGGTGTCAAGGCTGACAAGGCCGAAGCCGGTCCCAGCGTCTACAACAGAGTTGCCTACTACTTCAACAGCAACGAGGATAAGACCACCTTCGATGCCGATCCCAAGAAGTACACGGCCATCCCCGCAAAGGAAGCCCTCTACTGCCCCGTCATGAAGCGCGAAGTCAGCGATATCTCCAAGTCCGGCGGCTATGCCGACGTGGATGGAGTGCGCTACTACATCTGCTGCGGCGACTGCGCCGGCGAGCTGAAAGCTTCGCCCTCGAAGTACCTCAACGCCGACTCGGCCAAGCACGTGCACGACGTCGTTGCTGTCAAGGCCGTCAAGAAAAGCGGCTAACCCCACAATCTCTGGCCATCCACTCCAAACGGAGTGGATGGCCTTTTGTTTTATTGGAACGGCACTTTGGGCTTCGATATCGAAGGCTCGATTAAGTATTCCGGCGCCAGCCTCTCTGCCTCGACCGCAACGAGCCTGTCCAATAGCTTGGTAAAGCCCTCGGCACGAGGATAGACAGGGTTCTCGATGCCATTGCCGTAGCCAGAGAATGGCTCGTTTGGCAGCTCTTCAGTCCGAACCGGTTCGTTGCCCGGACGACGCACAAACCATTCGCCTCGCTTGCTAGGGAGGACCACCACACCGTCCGCATCTACTAGGTCGAAGCTCCGCGCACCCGCTGCCAATTTCTTGTGCGTGAAGGCGAAGGTCTTGGCCAACGTGACTCCGACCTTTACGCCCGTGAAGGAGCCTGGGCCCAAATCGGCCACAAAGAGTTCGGCGTCCTCCAATCTCAGTCCGCGCGAAGAAAGCAGCCCACTCAAGATGGCAAGACAAGCTCCACTTGCTCGCATGGGCGCCAACTCTTCCCCGCTGGCCAGTACGGTGCCATCGGCGCGGATTAATGCCACGCTCGCGAGCGGACTACTTGTACTGAAGGCGACGATCACGGCGCAGGATCTGCGCTCATGCTCTCGAGCAAGGACTGGACGGCCTTCTGCTCTCCTTCGCTGACTGTTCCCTGCAGCCTGTACCGGAAGACCCAATAGAGGTCGCCGGTGGCCCCGACCGCATCGCACGTGGAGAGCGGACCCTTGTCGCCCGATCCGACACGCCAGATCGCATCCAGATTTGCTCCCGCAGCGGTGCTCTCTTTCACGGTCTCCCTCCGGGCATCCACCTTCGTGAATTCCTCCAACGACATCCCCGACGCCTTGAGCACCGCGGACTGCGGAGGATCAGAGTCGAGAGTCGTAAAGACGTACGCGACGAGAACTCCCTTGACGGCCGGATTGTGCAGCGTCACCGTCCCGTCCATAGCGATTTCGGAGGTCCAGCCTTCGGGCATGGTCAAGAGCACTTTGCGCGAGGAAACCGTCAAAGGCACGGAAACGGTGCCCTTGGCGATCTTGCTCCCCGTCTTTTGCTTGCCGGACTGGAGATAAACCTCTTTGGGCGGCTTGACCGGCTTCTGAAGGATGTACTCGGATTCCGGAAGGGGGTGGTTAGGATCTTCCGGCTTGGGCATGTCGCCCCGAAGTGTCCTCAGGCTCTGCAAGGCCTGCCTGAACTCGTACTCGGCGTTATCGTACGAGCTAGCAGGCGCTTCTAGGCGAAACTGCAACTTGTTTGGCATGCGGCTGTACATCAAGCCCGTGAGGGCGAGCATCTTCTGACCGCCCGAATCCTCGAATCCGACCTTGGTAAGGAGAAGGGGCACGCCTAATATCTCCTCGCGCCACTGCTTGAGCACTTCCCTCTTGAGCTGCTTGTTGGAGACAGACATGATGGTCTCCCAGTGGTCTGGTTCCTGGTCGTAGAGCGCCGAAAAGATCTCCAACGTAGCTGTCTTCTGATCGACTGGGATGTAGAACAGCGTTTCCTTGTTCGTCTTCTTGGGCCCGTTTAGGCTGTTGTCCTTCTTCTTCTTGAAAACGTCTAGGTTGATCAGACCCTTCTTCTTAGGCGCCTTGGGGTTCTCTATGAGCTGCCAGCTTGGAGGGTAATCGAACGCGAGGTTGAGCTGGTAGTCCGAGAAGGTCCTGGCTGTTATCACCGCGGCTTCTGGCGCAGGTTTAGCGGCCTGCTCCTTGGTAACGCTATCTTGTGCGCTGACCGTGGCTGTGACCAAAACTGCGAGGGCGAAGGCGGAGAAGAACTTACTCATAAGATGCCTTGGCGAAGACGCGGGCGCGGAGTGCCCGACCAGCCCAGCCCGCATTATGGACGATTGGCGAACCAGCGAAGCTTCATTGAGGAATACGTGCCCTCCAGCATCGGACCTCATGCTCGGCTCTCCGAGTAGCATGCACGCGTGCTCGGCAAGACGATGGAAGCGGAGATCCGCGAGCAGCCCGCTGCCTTAGCCTCGCAATGCGATCGCTATCTGCGGGAGCTTTCGCAGATCATAGGATCCAACCGTTACGAGATGGTCTTGATCGCGGCGCGGGGCTCATCCGACCACGCGGCGCTGTACGCGCGATATCTCATCGAGGTCTTCCTAGGCATTCCCGTGAGTCTTGCCGCGCCATCGGTGTTCACCCGGTATGGAGCGAAGGTGCGGTACCCCAAGTGCCTGTGCATCGGGATCTCGCAGAGCGGCGCGGCGCCGGACGTGGCGGAAGTGCTCGAAGCCCTTCGAGCAGACGGCCACACCACGCTCGCCATTACAAACACGGCTGGATCCAAAGCGACGGAGGTCGCCGAGCATTCGCTGTTGCTCGGTGTCGGACTGGAGAAGTCTCTACCGGCCACCAAAACCTACAGCGCCTCGCTGCTGGCTTTGTATCAGCTTGTAAGCGCCCTTGGCGCGGCCATAGAGCCCTGCACGTGGTTGCCAGACGATGCTTGGCTCGAATCCACGCATGAAGCCGCGGTCAAAACGGCTCCAGTGGCCACTTCCCGGCAGCCCTTGTTCTCACTGGCGCGCGGATTCAACTTCTGCACAGCCCTCGAGCAGGCGTTAAAGCTCATGGAGTGCGCCCTCGTGCCGTGCAAGGGCTATTCGCTGGCTGACTTCGAGCACGGGCCAAAGGCGCTGGTGGACAAGCGAAGCGGCGTGATCGCGTTTGGCCCAGCGCCGGAGATGGACTGCACAGTCATCCAAGCGCCTGTCACTCCTGCCGACGTCCCCGAGCCGTTACAGCCAATCTGGGACGCCTTCTTTGCGCAATGGCTGGCACTCGAGGCGGCCCGGATCATGCACGTCGATCCGGATTCTCCGCCGAATCTGGCGAAAGTGACCCGAACTCTCTGAAAGCTTTGAGTTTGAGTCCCGATCCGCTACACATTGTTGCTGCAACATAGGGACTTCCCATGACATTTGGAGCTAACCGGCCGTTTTGGCCAGCGGCAGCCTTCTTTTTGTATGCGCCCTAACGAGGGCAACGATGTAGCCGTACGAATCATTTCGTCGGTTCTGCGACACTTGGTTGTTAGAGCATGCAAACCATGAATCCCGAGCACTTGGAGGGGACACGATTTCGCTTACAATACGTGTGTGGTAGCAGTAGCTCTCTGCGCGACGTTGCTATTTCAGAACCCGCATTTGAAGATTTGGAACGGGTCACCCCCAAAGAAGGAGTGGCCACTCTTTCAAGGGCATAAGGCGGTAGTGCCGCCAAAGATTTCTGGCATCCGTTGCTGGGTCTATAGCTTCCCTGGGCAATACGATAAAGTCGTTGATAAATTACGAGAATTGACCGGAGGTCGCTTCACGGAGTTTGATCCGGATACTCTCGAGCCACGGATCTATTGGAACTCCTTTGATCGAGCGACGGAATTCTCTACCGGAGCGGTCACAGTCAACCATCTCATCTATGACCACAGCTATACGGTCTTGGAGAACTGCAAAGTCCGAAATCTCGAGTCTTTCAAATTGATCGACGACAAAACGGCGAAGAAGACAAGGGGTTGGGTAACCGTTGTCAAGAACGAGCCAAATCCGGAAGTTTGGCACGGCGACGAGCACCCACATTTCCAGGCTGCGATCGGCTGGTCACAAGTTCAGACCGGCAACGGATGGAAGACCGAGGAAAGACTTCCCCTTCCGCAACAAGCGGGTTGGCCGGATTTCTTCGGCCACAAACCATTCGCTGTATGGGACGGTGGCCCCGGGAACGTGAGATATTGGAACTACACGTTTCGCGCTAATTGGGATGACGTCGTCCGGGCCACCACGAAAGATCTCGAAAGTCGCGGCTACCACAAGGATGGCAAGTCAACGCCTACTGGAATCACCTTTCGCCGTGGCATGTTACAAATCATCAGCATCACACTGGACGATGACTCATACATCCTTTACCGAGACACGCGAGGCGCATCGCGTCGGCCACACGGATTCTCATCGCCTGGCTGGCTTTTCGTGACCCGAGCCGAACCAGTCTCCGGATCAAATCTAAGATTTGCGCAACGGTCAGACAAGGAACACGCAAAACTCACTCCTAAACAATAAGGGCCGCCTTTCGGCGGCCCTCTGAACGCTCAACACTTAACGCTCAGCGCTTATTTCTCTTCCTTGAATTCGGCGTCGATGACGTCGTCCGAGCCGCCGGATCGAGCGCCGGCGCCAACCGGCTCCTCTTCATGGCTTGTGGCCTCTGCGCTACCGCTCCCGGCTTCGCTCGAAGCCTTGTAGAGCTGCTCGGCGATCGCATGACTCTCGCGCTCCAGCTCGGCGAACGCCGCCTGGATCGCGTCGGCATCCTCGCCGTTCAGAACCTTGCGAAGCTCCTCAATCTTCTCCTGAGCGTTGGTCTTCTGCAGCCCGTCGATCTTGTCGCCGGCCCCGCGCAGCGTCCGCTCCGTGCTGTAGATGAGCTGCTCCGACTTGTTGCGGACCTCGATCAACTCTTGCGCCTGGCGATCGGATTCCGCATTCATCTCCGCCTCGCGCACCATCCGCTCGATCTCCTCGCGGTTAAGGTTGCCCGAGTTCGTGATCGTGATCGATTGCTTTTGGCCAGTCGCCTTCTCCTGAGCGGAGACGTGCAACATGCCGTTCGCGTCGATATCGAAAGTAACCTCGATCTGAGGCACTCTAGCGGGCGCGGGCGGGATCCCCGATAGGTGGAAGCGGCCAAGGCTCTTGTTATCTCGGGCCATGGGGCGCTCGCCTTGGAGGATATGGATCTCGACCTCCGGTTGGCTGTCGGCAGCCGTCGTGTAGATGCGGCTCTTTTTCGTGGGGATAGTGGTGTTGCGCTCGATCAGCTTGTCGAAGATGCCGCCCTGGGTCTCGACGCCCAGCGAGAGCGGGGTGACGTCGAGCAGGACGATGTTCTTGACTTCGCCGCCGAGCACGCCAGCCTGGATCGCCGCGCCGACCGCAACGACCTCGTCCGGGTTCACCGATCGGTTCGGCTCTTTGTTCGTCAGCTTCTTGACAAGGTCCTGGACCTGCGGCATTCGCGTCGATCCGCCAACGAGGATGATCTCGTCGACTTCGCCCGTCTTGAGCTTTGCGTCTTCCAGTGCCTGGTTGAACGGCTTCTTCACCCGCTCCATCAGGTCGGCCGTCATCTCCTCGAACCGCGCTCGGGTGAGCTGGTAGTCGAGGTGCTTCGGACCGCTCGTATCGGCCGTGATATACGGCAGGTTGATGCTGGTGGACATCTGCGTGGAGAGCTCGATCTTGGCGCGCTCTGCCGCTTCTCGAAGGCGCTGCAGGGCGGCTTTGTCCTGCTGGAGGTCCACGCCCTGGTCTTTCTTGAATTCGGTTACTAGCCAGTCCACGACCTTCTGGTCGAAGTCGTCGCCGCCGAGGTGGCTGTCGCCCGCTGTCGAGCGGACTTCGAACACGCCTTCGCCGACGTCGAGCACGGACACGTCGAACGTACCGCCGCCAAGGTCGAAGACGAGAATCGTCTCATTCGCCTTTCTGTCCAGGCCATAGGCCAGGGAGGCCGCAGTTGGCTCGTTGATAATTCGGAGGACCTTGAGGCCCGCGATCTCGCCCGCGTTCTTGGTGGCCGTCCGCTGTGCGTCGTTAAAGTACGCGGGGACGGTGATGACCGCCTGGTCTACTTGGGTGCCCAGGTAAGCCTCGGCGTCCGCCTTGAGCTTTTGGAGGATCATCGCCGAGATCTCTTCCGGCGTGTAGTCCTTGTTGACTGCGGAGACGTGCACGACAACGTTGTCGCCCTTGCCGGGCTTGACCTTGTAGCTGACGCGCCGAACCTCGTCCTTGACTTCATCGATCTTGTGACCCATGAAGCGCTTGATGGAGTAAACGGTGTTCTCTGAGTTGACCACGGCTTGGCGCTTGGCCGTGACGCCCACGAGCCGCTCGCCGTTTGGCTTAAATGCGACGACGCTGGGGCACGTCCGAGCTCCTTCCGCGGTGCTGATGACAACCGGTTCGCCGCCTTCCATCACCGCGACGACCGAGTTGGTGGTTCCTAAATCGATTCCTACTGTCTTGCCCATTTGTGTTATGTTATTCCCTATTTAGCCAGGTGACTGCAAGCCACTTGAGTCTATGAGGCTCAATACCCATTCCTACACCAAATTGTACCAAATCGTTTCACTCTGGGGCCAACAACAGGAGGCCAACGAAAAGAGCCGCGTAGGTTCTACGCGGCTCTATTTGAGGGTGCGAACGCGATCGAGTCAGGCTGAGCTCGAAGGCCTAGTGGGTTATCTTCTTCTTTCCACCCTGGTCGGCCAAGGCATCCAGCGGTCTTACCGGAAACTAGGAAGCCGGCATTGGAGCTTCGGGAGCGATCTGCGGCACGTAAAGGCCCTCGTAGTCCTCAGGGTCCTCGGCCAGCTCCGCCGAGACCGGTGACTCCAGGATCGCTTGCCAGCGCTCCTCAAGCTCTGCTTGGTCGCGGAGGATTCGATCGTAGCTTTCGGCATAGAAGGGCGGATACTTTTCGCCTGTGTTCTTGATGATCAGCCGGCCCACCTTTGCTTTGGCCTTTTCCACTATGTTCGAGAGCTCGTAAGGCTGGCCGGACGGAGCGTCTCGCACCACGAACATCAGCTCCGTCGCCTCCGGAAGGACACATGCGATCAGCAGGTCCCAGCGTCTCGCGTCGGGTCTAACGAGCGCTTGCAGCAGGTAACGACGCTCAGCTTCGTCCAGCGCTCGCCGGTGGCGGAAGGTGACGTAGTAGGTCACCTCCTCAGCACGCCAGTGCGGAAGCCGCCCGCGCCAAACTGAGAAGTTCTTAAAGCTGTACTTCACTGATTCCCATGTGCCACCGCACCTAGCTAAGCGCTGCGTCTCCGCGTTCGCCGGTCCTGATCCGGATCGCGTCTAGCACCTCGGATACAAAGATCTTCCCGTCGCCGATCTCGCCAGTTTTGGTCACCCGCTGGACCACTTCGAGCGCCTCCTCCAGGTCTTCTTCTTTGACAACGATCTCGAGCTTCATCTTGGGCAGAAGATTCACGGCGTAAGTGCTGCCGCGGTACTTGTCCGTCCTGCCGAGTTGCCTGCCGTAACCTCGCACCTGCTCGCAGCTCAGCCCGAATATCCCCGCTTCCTCGAGCGCAGCCTTGACCTCGTCGAGCTTGTTCACGCGGATATAGGCTTCGATTTTCTTCATTTTCGATTGCCGATTGCCGATTGCCGATTGGTGACGAGAGCCGACTCCTCCAAGACCTCTTGGCCATCCTCCGCTAGACTTTCCCGAATGACCGATCCCTCTCGATCGATCTTCCGCCTTATTGTCTTCCGCGATGCAACTGTCATCGCGAGAATCTCAGAGTATTCGCGGTCGAGCGCTTCGACCGATGACCTCTGCACGATTCCGGCATCGACGACCATCTCCATCCAAAATATGCTTTCATCGGCTTCCTCTTCGACGATGCCAAGCTTGGCGGCCATTTCGGCGTCAGAGCGAGCACGGCAAACCGCACGATAGTTAGCAGCAACTGACGAGCTGCTTCGCAGCAATTGGCGGCCGAAGTGCTCGGCTGCTCTAGAGCGAGGCAAGCCCTCGACCAGTTCAATAACCTCCAAAGCAGCTCCTTTCGTTCTGGCCTTGAATTCTTCTTCGGTCATGTCTTCCCTCTTTAATTGGCAATTGGCAACAATCGGCAATCGGCAATCAGAACGTAAACGTTAACGACCATGTCGCGTATTTCCCTCGGATGTAGCCGGCGAAGGCGGTCGCCTCGACGTGCTTTCCAAGCGCTCCAAAGTGGCCGAGCCTGCTCGCCACTCCGTAATTCCAGTTGTACGTGTCGTACTCGGCGAGGGCTTTCCAGTTGCCGAACGTCTGGCTCACGTTGCCAAAGACGCCGCCAAAGCGCTGGTTGCCATACCCAAGCGACACGTAGCCGCCCGGCACAGGATTAGCAGTCCCCACCACAAAGGGTGAGCGAGACGCTCTTCTCTCGCGAGGCCGGAACGTGTGGGTGTGGTTGAAGACGTCCTGCACTCCGACGCCCCATCGGACGCTCCCGCTTTGACTCGGGGTGAATTGGATGTTCGTCGCCACCTCGTCGAAGTGCACGCTGATGGGCATGGCGGATAGCGTAAAGGCGCCCCAAGGACTTGGGATTCCTACCATCAGCTCGCCGGTACCGCTGCTGATGCTCGTAGTTGCCCGACTATCCAGGCCCGCGAAGCGCATGCTGGAGCTCGTCGAGTTGATGCCCATCGCCCAATGCCAACGGTCCAGGCTATATGCGATTGGCGTGCTCAGGGCCATGGCGCCGCGGAAGCTGGGAGTCCCGTTTGGGAGCACCCCAAAAGAGCCTCCCGGTAAGCCCGACATCTGGCGCGTCTCGGGAAATCGTCCCGGCCCGGCGAGCTCCGACTGGCAAAAGGCCAAACCAGAAACGGTCAAGAGGAAGAAACAAGCAAGCGCCCGCATGGACGTGATTATGCGTAAAGCGGCGGACCCGTAAATATTTAGGGCCGCAAAGCGGCCCTAAATCCAAGCAATCAAAGATTTCCGATTACTCGGTGGCCAAGAACGAGGCTGAGTCCTTCTTGCCACCAGCCTTCACGTTCGCGCGCGTAGGCGGCGAAACGTTCTGGCCCGCGGCGCTGGTTCCACTGGAACCGCAGCCGATTGCCATCAGGAACATCACAGCGGTGACGCCCAAAAGGGCGATCTTCGCGATCTTAATTCTCTTATTCATATTTATCAAGGCACCTCCTAGGTTTACGATAGCGTCTCAGGACGCGACCCCTGCGGCTTTACTCCGAGCGCTTAGACCGAAGTCTCCACAATCATTGCACAGTGCCGCCGAAGCATGAAAGATCCAGCGTCAATCCTATTGTAACAAGAATTGCCGCCGGCTTTGCAAAGCTCTCAGCCTCCAAAGTAGTTGTCATCCAAGTTCCAGAGATACTTAGACTTGTCCGTAAGGACGGATCCGCCGAACGGAGTGAACTCGCCGTTTGCGGATCCAACTCCAAAATCCTGGGGCGTCGCCTCCGGATAATTGGTTCCGGCTGCAAGCTGCAAATCCTTCATGTATCTTGAGTGACCGTCTAGGAACGATACGTTCGAACCATTTTCGTACCCCGTGTAAATAGTGGCTGTGCTCTTCTGTTGGCCGGCCTTCGATGGGTCGGTGTCGATGCACCAATCCCCCGAGCAGGGGGTTACGCTGGTGAAGATGATGTAGGCGCTGTCGTAGGCAGCCACGTATTGGAACATTGCGGGCGCGGTGATGCCGTAGTAGCCCCGAAAAGTCTCGTTCCAGTCCTGGCTTTCCGTGAAGAAGACCGTGTTGGCGGGGTCCTTTGCCTGGGCGAACCTCCTCGATTCTCCCTCGGCCCAGTCCATGGGAATCGTCTCTCCCATCCGCTTGTTTGGGATGTGGTAGGGCGCCAGAAAGACGTAATTCATGCCGTAAAAGGCGAATCGGTTCTGATTCCTGAAGGAGCCTCCGGTGGCCACAAAACCGGGATCGCCGGGAGCCTTGGGTGGCGCATCGAAGAGGTGCAACCTATCGCCCCTGCCCGGGTCCACAAGCACGGAACGATCCTTCAAATACGGCACGAGGTTGAGCACCCACGTGTCGGTTCTCGCCTCGCCATAGATCGTCAAGGCGCCGTCGCGAACGTTCTGAAGACTCCGCCGCTTCCCTTTCATGCTGATCGGAATCACCTCGTCGTAAGCTGCCGAATACATGATCGCGGCCGCCGTGATGCGGTTGCAGTTCGCCGCTGACTTAGCCCGGGCCGCAGACACGCTGTTGCGGGAGAAGACAAGGTAGAGCACCGCGCCAAGGATCGCGAGGATGACCACGATCGCTAACAGCTCGTAGATCGTAAACGCGCGCCTGCGGCTCTTACCCATTGCTCTTAGAGTATTCGATGTGGGAAGCGGGCGACCGGTAACAGGGGAATATGACGGTGACCGGCGACAGGTGACAGGCATCAAGGTCACCAGTCATCGGTCATCAGTCATCAGTGACTTCTCGTGGCCAGTCGCCAATCGCCATCGAAGGTCCTAGGTCCTTGAACCCGCGTGGCCTCGTGGACCGTCTGCACCCAATTCGCTCCTTGTTATGGGGCGAATTGGAGGGATCATGCAAACCTGGATTAGCCAAAGCCTTCCAAAGGAGGAGCTTGGCCGGCTTGAGTTTCTAATAGGAGAGTTCACGTCGTGGCAGACGATGTTTCCCGCCGCGGGTCAAGCCCCTGTGCAATTTCGGAGCGTTATTCGCGCCCATCGGGAGGGATGCGACCGCTTCCTCCGCATCGAGCAGTTTAGCGACGTACCCGGTGTTGGGCTGATCAGCTCGACCGCGCTCTACAGCTTCAACACCAAGGAGAGGCTCTACGAATGCTACGGATTCTCCAGCGCGCACGAGGAGCCGCTCAGGTTCAGGGGCAACTGGGAAGGCGACAAGCTCGTACTCGTTTCCTGTCCCGTTGCGGGCTATGCAGGGCTGCAACGCTTCCGGCACACCCTTACGCCCAGGAACGAGGAATGCTGGGAATTCCTGGAGGAGCGCTGGGAGCTGAGCGGGTACGTCAGGCACGTGGTCGGCATGTACCTGCTCTGCCCGATCTGAAGCTGGCGGACAGCTCCCGGTTCGTGCCATAATGACCGGGACTCTGAAGACAGCCGGCGGCGTAAAGCCTTAATCGGTCAACAAGTGACCGACCTGCCGAG
>JAXDKF010000216.1:0-4399 GCA_034667265.1 Fimbriimonadaceae bacterium | reverse complement strand
CAGCTCGCGATCCGCATCCTCACCACCCGGGCCGACATGGGCAAGGAACGGCAGATCATGGTCGACCTCGTCGACAGCGAAGGCAAGACGCTTCAGAAGGCCGAGGGCCTCATAGGCATTCCCGCGGACCTCGGCCGTCCGCCAACGATGAATCTCGTTATGGTGTTTGAGAACACGGTGTTTCAAGAAGCGGGCATCTACCAGTTCAACGTCTTCATAGATGGCCGGCAAGAGGCCGAGGTCCCGCTGACTCTCGAGCTCATGCCCGAGCCCCCAGCCGCGCCGGCGTAAGATCGCAAGGCTCTACCCGGTATCCTGCATCCCGCCGATGGACCCGATCCCGTCCCAAATCGACGTGCATGACCCCGAGCACCGCGCCAACCGCGAGGTCATGGACCGGGTCATGGCCGAGTTCCGCGAGAAGATGGCCTGCGCGATGCAAGGCGGCGGCGAAGCGCTCATCGCCAAACACAAGAAACGCGGCAAGCTTCTGGCCCGCGAGAGGATCGACGCGCTTGTCGACTCGGGCGCGGCATTTCTGGAGTTCAGCACCCTCGCCGCAAACGGCATGTATGATGGCGATGCACCCTCGGCTGGTGTGGTGACCGGGATCGGCCGCGTGCATGGCCGTGAATGCGTGATCATCGCCAACGATGCGACGGTCAAAGGCGGCACCTACTTCCCTATCACCGTCAAGAAACATCTCCGAGCGCAGGAGATCGCGCTGGAGAATTACCTCCCGAGCATCTATCTGGTCGATTCCGGCGGCGCTTTCCTTCCCCTGCAGAGTGAGGTCTTTCCCGATAAGGAGCATTTCGGCCGCATCTTTTACAACCAGGCCGTGATGGCCAGCAAGGGCATCCCCCAGATTGCTTCGGTGATGGGCTCGTGCACCGCGGGTGGGGCTTACGTGCCTGCAATGAGCGACGAGACGGTGATCGTCAAGGGACAAGGCACGATCTTCCTCGGCGGACCTCCGCTTGTGAAGGCGGCTACCGGCGAGGAAGTGACGGCAGAGGACCTCGGTGGCGCGGATGTGCACACGCGAATTAGCGGCGTTGCCGACCACCTTGCCGACGACGACCAACACGCGATCGAGATCGTGCGGAACATCGTGGAATCGCTGGGCCCGAAGCGTTCTTTCCTAGGCGCCCCAATACCCAATACCCAACACCCTAATACCCTTCCCCCCGAAGATCCACTCTACGATCCCACCGAGCTCTACTCCCTTGTGCCGTCCGACAACAAAACGCCGATGAACATGCGCGAGGTGTTGGCGCGCGTGGTGGATGGCTCGCGATTTCAGGAGTTCAAGGCGCGATACGGCACGACGCTCATCTGCGGCTTTGCGCGCTTCCACGGCCATTTGGCTGGAGTGCTCGCGAACGATGGGATCCTGTTCTCGGAGTCCGCGCAGAAGGGCGCTCACTTCATCGAGCTCTGTTGCCAGAGAGGCATCCCGCTTGTGTTCCTCCAGAACATCACCGGCTTCATGGTCGGGCGGAAGTATGAGAATGAGGGTATCGCAAAGCACGGCGCGAAGCTCGTGACAGCGGTTTCGACCGCGAGCGTGCCGAAGTTCACGGTCATTGTAGGCGGCTCCTATGGCGCTGGTAACTACGGCATGTGCGGCCGCGCCTACGGTCCTCGCCAGCTCTGGATGTGGCCCAATGCGCGCATCTCCGTCATGGGCGGCGAGCAGGCGGCGAACGTGTTGCTGACCGTGAAGATGGAGCAGCTTGCGAGCCGCGAGAAGGGAGCCGCCATGTCTCCTGCTGAGCAGACGGCGTTCAAGGCGCCGATCCTCGAGAAGTACGGGGACGAGTCGTCGGCGTACTACTCGACTGCGCGGCTTTGGGACGACGGCATCATCGACCCTGTCGATACCCGCCGCGTGCTCGCGCTGGGCATCGAGGCGGCGCTGAACGCGCCGCCGCAGAAGGCCGGCTTCAGCATGTTTCGGATGTAAAGCATCGCTGCCTCCACAGCCTGAAACCGCTGCCTCCAGACTCCGGCATCCGCGTCGCTGCCTCCAGACGCGGAAAACACGCTGCCTCCAGACGCCACCCTTCGCGAGCAAATCGAACACCACCCGCAGGTGTCTGGAGGCTAAAGATGACTCCGGGATTGCAGGAGAGCTACGGACGCAAGGGCAATCCCATGTCCGGCGTCCACTCCCCGCGAGCGAACGCTGCCGCGCTCGACCACCGATACTCATCGGGCATGGCCACCAGGCCCGCACGCACGGGATTCTGGTGGATGTAATTGAGCTTTTGCGTGAAGATCATCGGCTGCTCCAAAACAACGCTGTCGAACGACCGCATCCAGAGCTGCCGTCGATCCAAGCCAGCCTGAACAGAGAGCATGGAGCGCTCTTCAGGCAACAGGAGCGGCAAAAGATTATTGGTCGACTGGTCTTTCAACCGTTGCATGAACCAGGTCGAGCCCCGATCTTCAGGCATGGTGCTGATGAGATGCACATGGTTGTTCATCACGACGTACGAGTGGAGCTTTGCGCGATAGCGCTGGTGTGTCCTGTAGATGAGGTGGACCATGCGATCCTTCATCTCCGGCCTGCGTAATACGTGCGCGAAGTCGAGAACCGTGGTAGTGGCATAGATGGTGTGGCCAGGTCCGCCGCGGTTCTGATAATGGCGATAGCGCGCCATGACGGATTATGTTCTTCTTGGAGATTGAGGCGTTTTCCGCGTGCGGGGTCGGCAGAGGAGATCCATTCACGAGCGCACCTTTTAGCCTCCAGACACCTGCGGGAGTAGCACGATCGCCTCGCGTATGGTGGCGTCTGGAGGCAGCGGAGTCTGCTTCGGCCCACTCAGCCTCACCAAGCGCCTCCCTCCTGAGCTAATCTCTTCCGTCATGATCCACGTCGACGGCAGCTACGGAGAAGGCGGCGGCCAGATCATTCGCACGGCAGTGTCGCTCGCCGTGATCACCGGCGAGCCGATCGAGATCGCCAACATCCGCGCCAAGCGCAAGAAGCCTGGCCTGCAGCCGCAGCATCTCGCCGCAGTCAAAGCCGCAGCCGAGTTGTGCGGCGCCAAGATGCGCGGGGATGCGGTCGGTTCGGTACATCTCGAATTCAAACCCGCCGGACCAGTCAAGCCGGGGGAATACGCGTTCGACATCGGCACCGCTGGATCGGCGCCGCTCGTCGCCCAGACGGTGATCATGCCGCTCGTCCTCGCCGGAGGAGCCTCCAAGGTCTCGGTCACCGGCGGCACCCACAACCCCATGGCGCCGACCTCCGACTACTTGGAGCGCGTCTACGGCAATGCGTTGCGCCGCATGGGCATCGACATCGAGGTTCGCTCGCCGAGGGCCGGTTTCTATCCTGCGGGCGGCGGACTTGTAGAAGTCGAGATCAAAGGCGGCCAGCTGAGGCCTATAAAGATGACCGCGCGAGCGCCAATCAGAGATCTCGAGGCGATCGTCACAACCTCCAAGCTCCGTCCGGATGTGGCAGAGCGGGCTGAGAAAGTCATAAGACACCAGCTCGGCAACGAGCCCGCTCTTCGCGTTCGGATAGAAGACAAGCCATCAACCGGGCCAGGCGCGGCAGTGGTGATCGTCGCGGAGCATGAGCACGGCGTGGCCGGAGCAACCGTCCTTGGCAGCAGAGGCAAGCTGATGGAAGTTGTTACAGGAGAAGCCTGCAAGCTCTACATCGAGTGGCGAGACGGAAACGCCGCCATCGATGAGCATCTCGCGGACCAACTGGTCCTCCCCGCGTGCTTCGACAATGGCGAAAGCGCTTGGACCACGCCAGTTGTCACCGAACACCTGCGGACGGTCGTCTGGCTGGTACAGAAATTCTTCCCGATCACCTTCGACCTAGGAGAGACGGTTCGCATATCACGGACCTAAAAAGTAAAGGATCGCGGTTCTCAGAATGAATTCCGAGTTCCGCGATCCGAGATTGAAGTTAGCCCTGAACGTGGTCCGCAATGGACCTACGAATCATGGCGTCGGCGATGTCAGCGCCGGTGGGCTTGTAAGCCCCCGCCTCGATCCGGGCCTTAAGGTCCGCGATCAGCTCTTCGCGATCTGGCATAGCGATCACCTCAGCAGTCACGTGCTGTATAAGATCGGTATCTTCGCCCTTTCTCTTCAGAGCTTGATCGAAGTCGACGATATCTTGGACGATTGCATAGTGCCCGCCCGCTAGTTTCTGTATTTCTTTGTCTGAGATGCGCATTGTTTAATCCTTTGCGATTCAGACAGGCATCCCGGCTATCTCCGCCCGCCGCCCCTGGCGGAATATGAGACCCTAGGCTTTGCGTGATCGAGGTCGCCCCCGTCGTGCCTTTTTCTGTCGGCTTTTACGCCTGTTCTAGGTATCGGAGGCCCTTCCACAGTTCTGGAGGGTAAATCCCAGGAA
>JAXDKF010000215.1:0-6721 GCA_034667265.1 Fimbriimonadaceae bacterium | reverse complement strand
ATCGAAGCGTAATCGCCAGAGGCCGTGTTGCTCTGGCCGCCCGCAAGGCTAGACCAAGTCCCAGTCGCGGAGTTTCCGTCTCCGCCGAGAATGGTGGCATTGCCACCCGATGCGTTGTTTCGGCTGCCACCTGCGACGCTGGAGTAGTCTCCGCCCGCCGTGTTATTAGATCCGCCCAGCACGCTCGCATACATGGCAAAACTCGAGTTCTGGAATCCGATGACGGCGCCGCCATACGACGTGTAGTTTTGCTGGTCTCCCACTACGAGGTTGTGTGAGCCGCTGCGCATGTTGCCCGCATTTCGTAGACCGTTGTAGCCGATGATCAGGTTGCCCAGCCCGTTGAGCTGCTGCGTAACCCCCTGACCGTTCACGAGGTGCAGGTTCACGCCACTGAAGAACACGTCGGACCCGTTTACGAAGATGTACTGGGTCTTCGTTTCGACCGCCGAGGTCCGCTGATCCAGGTCTGAGAACTTGCCTGAGTATCCGCTCGTGGCCTCCTTGAGCCCGGTCACGTCCGTGTTCAATTGGGTGATCTTTCCATCGAACCCGGAAACAGATGTCTTTAGGCCCGCGATGTCTGCGCCTTGCGAGCCCATCGTAGCCTTGAGGGAATCAAGCTGGGTTCCATGCGCCGAAACCGTCACCTTGAGATCGCTGATATCGGTGACATTCATCGAGAGCGCGGCGATCTTCTTGTCCTGTTCAACGTCGACCGCTCCGGCCTGCACCATGGAGGTCTTTAGCGACGCGATGTCGAGGCCCTGCTTTGCCATCGTAGACTGCAAGGCCGAAAGGGATTGACCTTGACGGCTGACCGTGGTGGTGAGCTCGGTTATCTGGCGCTCAAGCCGCGCGACCCGCTTTTTCAGGCCGTCGTCGTTGGCCCGAGCGGTGGTCGCCACTGATCCTAAGATGAGTCCCAAAGCCAGAATCCTCACCAGGTTCGGCCGCTTTGAAGCGACCGTTTGCACTGACCTCTCCGTTTCCGGATTGCCCATATGTGTAACTCCTTTGGCCGCCCGGAGGCGCGCGCCACGTGTACGCGCCCGCATGCCTCTATTGCCGCTTTCGAGCATGTGCAGGGACAGGATTTCAGCGGGCTTTTGTGATAGCCGATTGCCGGTTGTCGATTGCCGGTTGCTAAACGATTCTCGAGCCCGAAGCCTCAAGCCTCAAGCCTTCCGCGATCACATAGTCTGCTGCTTCTACGAGGGTCGGGAATACGGCCTCTGGTTGTGCGCCCCATGACTGCCACTCGTCGCCCTTGCACACGCCCGACAGCACTAACAGTGGCCTGCACCCGGCGGCTCGCGCGGCGGCCATGTCCTTCCACCAATCGCCGATCAGGAATGCCCCAGTCGGGTCGAACCCGAACTCCTCGGCCGCGGCGAGAATCATTCCGGGGTTCGGCTTACGCCAGGGGTGCTGCTCGCCATCGTGTGCCGTGCAGTAAAAGAACTTCTTGAACTCGACGCCATGCGGCCTCACGCTTTCCTTCAGCGCGTTCGTGATGTTCGTCAGCTCCTCCGGCGAGGTGATTCCCAACGCCACCCCCTGCTGGTTTGAAATCACGTACAAGTCATAACCAGCCTCATAGAGACGCACGAGGGTTCGCACGGTCCAGGGAAAGATCTGCAATTGGTCTAGCCGGGCGAGATACGGGGAGACGTCGACGTTGAGGACGCCATCCCGATCCAGGAATAGGGGCTTGCGCATCAGACCGCCTCGAGCCCTCTTTTGGACATCCAGGCGCCGATCGCGCCGGCCATCACGAACGCGGCGCCGATGCGAATCGATGTGCCCAATCCGACGCCCCGCGCAAGCCAACCGAAGAACATCACGCCGAAGGGGCTCAGCCCGGCAAGTGCCCACACGTGCATGGACAACACCCTGCCGCGCAATCGGTCTGGCGAAAGAAGCTGGAACATCGTGTTCGTGGTGTTGAAGTGAGCCACGCCGCAGAAGCCTAGCACGGCAAAGATAACAAAGGCCAACACGGGGGATTGCACCCACGACATTCCGAGCAGGGCCAGCGCCATCAATGTCATGTCGCACCGCAGCACGAGAGCACGCAAGCCTCTTTCGGCGGTCGCAGTGATCAGCAAGAGGGCACATACGGAGCCCACGCCCATGGCCACGTAACACGCGCTCAAACCCGCCTTGTCCAAGTTCAGGATGTCCTTGGCAATTGCCGGGATCAGCGGGATGTAAAAAATGCCGAACACCGACACGATGCTCTCGAGAATAAACAGCGTGCGCAGCGCGCGGTTCTGGAAGGTGTAGCGCATTCCTTCGAGAACGAGGTCCTGGATCGGCTGCGGATCGCGAGAAGTCGGTCGCAGGTCGGCGCGTATGGCAAGCGCGGAAAAGACGAGCGCGATGTAGCTGATCCCGTTGATCAAATAACAAAGGTCGACGTCGGCAAAACGCAACACGAGTCCGCCGATAGCGGGACCAAGCAAGCGCGCCAGATTAAAGGTGAGGGCGTTCAACGGGATCGCGGCGGAGAGATCCTCCTGCGGCACCACTCGGCCAATGACCGACTGTCGCGTCGGCATCTCGAACGCGCTGACGGTGCCAACAATCAACGCCGTCCCCAAGATGATCCAATACAGTTGGTCGCTCGCAACCTTGAAGTACACGGCCGCGGAGAGGAAGAGCGCTCCGCAGCCCATGAGCAGTTGCTCGGCCACGAGCAGCTTCTTGCGGTCGAACATGTCGACGATCGTCCCGGGAAGCGGGCCGAGGATGGACACCGGCAGGGAGCCCGCGAACGTGACGAGAGCAAGCTTGGCGGGGTCGCCGGTGATCTTATAGACCAGATAGCCTTGGCCGACGGTCTGGACCCAGCTTCCGATGAAGGAAAGAAATGCGCCCGACCAAAGGATGCGAAAGTCGCGATGGCGAAAGGCCCTTGTGATCTGGCTCACAAGGGTATTCATTGACTTAGTATGTCCGGCGGGCGGACAGTCAGCGGTTAGCGGTGAGCAGTGAGCAGTGACAGTGAGCAACGAGTCATCCTGAGGATCTCGCGAGAACGACGAAGTCCCCCCGGACTCGCCTCTTACAGCCAGGGCCCCCGACCGCCTGATCGCCGCTTCGACCTCTTAACACTGAGAATCAGCTCGACCAGGGCGTCAACCGTTTTGTCCGTTGCGCCGCCCTCTTGCTGCAAGAACTGCTCGGACCGAGCCCTGATCTCATCCAGAAACGCGTCATCCGTGAGCACCCGTACCCAATGCGCGGACATTTCCTCGGAGGTGAAGCAGCGAAACCCGACCGCGAATTGTTCGCACAAGAGCTGCAAGTCTTCGAAGTGCCCACGCATCGGCCCGTAGCAGACGGGCAAACCCAACATGACCGGTTCCATGACGTTGTGGCTGGTCCCCTTCACGGTCCCACCCACAAATGCCCCGAGCGCGAAGGTATAGCCAAACGAGAGCTCGCCCAAGGTATCCAGCAGGTAAACGTCCGCAAGTTCGTCGGACGGCTGCGACCGCCGGCTCACCTTCATACCGTGCTTTTCCAGGTTCTCCAGTACCTCTGGGAGCCGCAAAAGCACGCGAGGAGCCAGCAGCAGCGCACATGGCCGCACCTCCCGCGCCTTCAGGAACGCGGCTAAAACGAAGTCCTCTTCTTCTAAGCCGCTGGTGCTTCCAGCCGCCAGCAATGGAAGACCGCCGCGCGTGGAAAGCCAGGCGCGGATTTCATCCTGGCGCTTTTGTTCTAGCGGTGCGAACTGCAGATCCAGCTTCAAATTGCCGGTCACCACCTGGCGCGAGCCAGGCCGCACGAGATGACGGATCTGCTGAACGAAGCCCGCAGTTTGCATGCAGAAGAGATCGATGTTGTGGGCCATCCACCGGTAGTAGCCCGCCTTCCAAAGTTGCGAGCCTCGATCCTTTGGATTGGTCCGCCCGTTCACGATGGCGACCTTCGCTCCCGCAAGCTTGCTCACGGATAGCAAGTTGGGAATCCAAAACTTCTCGAGGATCACCACCACGTCCGGCTTTACTTTGCGTGCCCAGAGAGACACGGAGAGCACATTGTCCAACGGGGTGATCATGATCGGCTGATTCGGATGCGCCTTCTTCGTGAGCTCGATGGTCGGCAGGTGCCGGATGGACCAGATGAAATTCGCATCCGGGCATCTCTCGGCGAGCCGGCGGCTCAGGGCTTCGATCATTCGAACTTCCCCAAACGCCGGTCCCAGGAAGACCACCCGAGGGCCCGGTTTCGTAGCCAGGGGCACACCCCGCTGCATAGGGGCGATCACGAAGCGGCGCCAATCCAGCTCGTGCGGCGCATGTTTCCGATACACCCTGGAGATCTTCTTAGCTAGGATGTAAGGCGACATGGCGAGCGCCGCCATGTTGACCGCGGCCAGGACGAGGATCTGCTTGCCTTTAGAGGGCGGTGGTTGGCCTGCGGCCAGCGTCGAGCCGGATGCCATGAATGCCGCTGAGGATACCGGTAAGGAAGCTCCCCAAGGCTGTAACATTGAGTCTCTTGGACGCGATCACTCACGTCGTTTGCATGTTGATGGGGGAAGCCTATCCCGCCGTCTATGTCAAGCGACTTTCCAAGATGCTCGAGCGGCATATGAACGTGCCGTACCAACTTCACTGCATTACGGACCGATCCGACCGTCTTCCGGAGCGCGTCTTCCGGATCGATGCGAGCGACTGGCACGAGATGAAGCGCGAGGGCATGCGGGTGACCACCAACAAGATCCGCCTTTTCGACCCAAGCGCGATTCCGTTTGAGGAGTTCCTCTACCTAGATGTCACTCTGGTGATCCAAAAGGATATGCGGCCGCTTCTCGAGTACGCGATGGCGCAGGGAGAGGATCTCGTGATTGTCAAGGACTGGAACTACGACTGCTTCAACTCATGCGTCATGAGGATCCGCCGGAGCCCCGCGTTAGAAGCCATCTATCGGACTTGGCTAGAAGGGAAGAGCTTCCCATTCCGAAACGCGGGCGATCAGGATTTCATCCACTCGTGCGTCCACCACCTTGGGCTTTGCGACAAGGTTGCCCTCTTTCAGCCCGACCACGTGGTTAGCTATCGCAACCTTCGCAATCGGCATCGGACCGATCCGAAGGGGGCCTACGAGGCGATCCGCAAAGGCATCATCGTCAAGTTCTGGGGAGAGCCCAAAATGCACCAGCTTGCCAACCCCTACTACAACCTGATGCGTATCCGGCTAAGGCATCTCACGAGAGGTCCCAAAGATGCGCGGTTCTGGCTGAGGGAGCTGCGCCGAAACTGGCGGTGACCGTCAAGCACTCTTGTCGGATCGCTGCTCGGCAATGGACGCGGCGGAGATATCTGGGAGGCGTTCAGTGTGCAAGAGCGTTAAGGCGGCGGCGACAACCTTTTCGGGGTCGACGCTGTCAGCGCACGTCCATGTACGCTGGGACTGGCACGCAGCCTCGGTGCAGCCTTCACAAAAGGCCTCCGCTCGGATGGCCGAGTACGTGGCCTGCCACGGATGGTAGCGGCGAGGAGTTGCCACTTTCTTGGCATAGACCACTACGATTGGCGTGTGAAGTGACGCGGCCAGGTGAACAGGTCCGGAATCCACGCTCACCAGGGCCTTCGCGTGCTGCAGGACTCCTGCCAAGCCGAGGAGGGAAGTCGTCCCCGCTAGCGAAAGGTGATTCGATCCTTCCAACGTTTCGGCCAGCTTGGAATCTCCGGTTATGACGAGGCGCAAGCCGCTTCTTCGCGAGAGCCCCTCGGCGATGGCTGCATAGGCCGTGGGCGGCAGTGGAGGGTTGCTACCGCCTGTGCCCAGGTGGAGGACGAGGTAAGGCTCTCTAGGCAGAATCGCCTCACTTTCTCTTTCGACCCTGGAGGGATCGGCCCAGCACCTCAGAGGGCCGCTGCCAAGCTCATGATTGAGAGCCGAAGACAGGACGTCGAGGTTCGCTTCTACGATGTGGATTGGAAGCATGTCTTCCTTCACCGCTTGCTGCGTGAAAAAACGAGATGGCCAGTTGCCCATCCGCTTCCGGGCGGTCCATCCAACACGTACCCTCGCGCCGCTCATTACCCCGGCAGCCGCCACGCCCGACCGTATATCCTGTTGGCAGACGAAGTAGTCACAGCCCCATCGGCGAAGGCGCAATCCGATCCTCACGCCTTCAGAAATACGGAGGCGCCTCCCGGCAGTCTCCAATTGCAAAGGAAACGGAGTTCGCTCAAACAACGAGCGAAAGGCCGGATTGCACACGAACGCTACTTCGTATCCTGCCTGGGCGGCGGCCTCGATCGCAGGCGTCATTGCGATCGTGTCGCCAAGCTTCCTCGTTCGAAGGATCGCGACTCTGCCCGCCGAGTCCGGATTTGAATTTCCGCGCGAGCGAAGAAACGCCATTTGCACATCGTGTGATGCTCAATCGTGGCGAAACTCCATCCTTAATGGATATTAAGTGCATCCGTGACTTCACTTAAAAATGTCTAAGCTACGGCAGCGAAAATCTAATCGACGATGCCGTCCAGAACCGTGGCAAGTGGCGATACGGTCCGCTGTAAAGCGCCCCGTTCTCGATCGAGGAGTTCCGTCGTGCGATCCTGCACGTTATCGAGAAATCCCTCTTCAGTTAGAACGCGCAAATAAAACTGTGCTAGTTCTTCCGAAGTCTTGACTCGGAATCCGACACCGGATCGTTCGCAGAGCTTCTGGATCTCGTAGAAGTGGCCGCCCC
>JAXDKF010000214.1:0-3987 GCA_034667265.1 Fimbriimonadaceae bacterium | reverse complement strand
CCCAAATCCAAAATGGAACAGCCACTCAATACCCAAGACCCAACGCCAAAGGCCAGCTCGGAAATCACCATCGACGATTTCGCAAAGGTCCAGCTCCGTGTAGCCCGCGTGCTGGAAGCCGAGCCGGTGGAAGGCGCCGACAAGCTCCTGAAACTGCAACTGATGATCGGCGACGAGAAGCGCCAGATCGTCGCCGGCATCCGTCTGAACTACACGCCGGAGGAGCTGATCGGCCGCCAGATCGTCGTGGTCTACAACCTCAAGCCGCGCACCATGCGCGGCGTCGAGAGCCAGGGCATGGTCCTCGCCGCCGTGGACGAGAATGGCGGCGCCATCCTGCTGAGTCCGGAAAAAGAAGCGCCGGAAGGCGCGCTCGTCCGATAGCCGCATGTAGCATCGCGCTCTGGGCGATGACGGGCTAAAGGAACCTGGGTGACAGGCGTCTCCGCCATCGCCCACAGGGCGATGCTACCAATTCGCATCCTCAGTGGCAGCTCCTACGTACCAATCTCGGAACAAGGAATGAGAAGAACGCTTCCGGAGCAGATCGCGGCGAACCGCCGTGGCAGCCTGCTGTTCGTATTTGGCCTGATTTTGTTGCTCGTGGCGCTCTGCACCGCCATTGTGGGCATGTACTCGCCCAACCAATGGTGGCTGGGCACGCTCGGAGCGGGCATCCTGGGCATCATAGCCGGGCTAGTCGCCTACTACAGCGGATCGGACATTCTCCTCTCGATCTCCCACGCACGCGAAGCAACCCAGGCCGAGGACCGGGTGCTCAACAACGTGGTCGAGGAGATGGCGATCGCGGCGGGCATTCCAAAGCCCAAGATCTACGTGATCGACGACTCGGCCCCAAACGCCTTTGCAACGGGTCGAGATCCCCAGCACGCGGCTGTGGTGTTCACGACCGGCCTGATCGACAAGCTGGACCGCGACGAGCTTCAGGGCGTTGCCGCACACGAGATGTCACACGTGCGCAACTACGACACTCGCTTCATGACGGTCGTGTCGATCATCGCAGGCATGATCCCGCTGATCGCCGATGCATTTGGGCGATCCTTGTGGTACGGCGGTGGAAGACGCAGTCGCAGCCGAGACGACAACGGTCTCGGCGCGATCTTTGCCGTGGTCGCCATCGTGCTCTCGATCCTCGCTCCGATCTTCGCGCTCCTCCTGCAGTTCGCGATTAGCCGCAAGCGCGAGTATCTGGCGGACGCGTCGGCCGCGGAGATGACGCGCTATCCGGAGGGCCTCGCACGTGCCTTGCAAAAGATCGCGAGCGATCCTGAACCGCTGGAGGTCGCCAACCGCGCCACCCAGCACATGTACATCATCAATCCTCTGCGTGGGGGCGGCGGCAACGACCTGTTCAGCACGCATCCGTCTACGGAGTCGCGAGTCCAAGCGCTTATGGGCCTCGCCGGGAACTATCATCGCGGCCTCGATTCGCCAACCGGAACAGAAACGTACTCGGACATGCCGCCCATCGCCGATCAAAGGCTGGGCAACCACTAGATGTACTCGCTACTGCGTCGTATATTGGAATTGGCATGCGCGTAACATGGCTCATGGTTTTCACGGCTCTCCTTACTGTGTCCTCGAGCGCCGCACCCATTCGAACTCGTAGTCGTCATGAGTTCGCCAAATTGCTACGAAAAGTGTCCCCGCACATGTCCAAGGCGCAAATTAAGCGGCTCCTGGGACCTGCAGACGACACGGTTAATGAAGGAGAGTGTCAGGCGGTTGGATACGAAGCGCGTGAGGCGTGGGCATATGGCACCGATGGGCATCTCGGCTATCCGACGTGGGGCGTCGTGCTGTTCAAATACGGCGGCTCTGTTGAAGTTGCGGCCAACGAACTCAAGATTCCCGTGATGCGCGATGGAGTTGTCCCGGAGCACGATCTCAGGCGCATTCTGCGCCTGCTGTCCGAAGGAACTTCCACTCCGTCAGACCCGCTGAGAGTCATCCGGATCTACAATGCGATCTTGCCTTTAGGAGCCAGGCGTGCCGCCGCCATCTTGCGTGAATACGTCAGGCTTAGCGGATCCTTCTCGGACAGCGACTTCTCGATCTACAACTCTTATCGCCTGGCCTTTAACATCCCCCAAAGTGCGTTACCGGACAGCGCTAAGTACAGCTATGTCGCGGGCGAGGGAGTAAAAGCCGATCCCGTAGTTTTAGTTGACGACATCCCGATTAGCCTGGCACCTATTCAAACAAGCCTCAAGATGTACAAGGTGCTGCTCGACCTGGCCCAAGCTTGCGAAAAGTCGGGCACTCCTTCCGCCAGTCTCCTGCGTCCCACAAATGACGTTTTGAGCACGGTGGACAAGGTCAGAAAGACGCGTTGGTACTCGCAAATCCCCCGCGATCATCTTGACGAGAAAGGAGGAGAAGGCCGTCTTGCAGCCCAGATGCTTTTGATTGTGCGCACGGCGGTCGTGCCAACGCCTAGTTTTCTGCGGATGCCGATGAACTACTTCATTTCGGACGACGCGCCACTGCGGTGGTGGGGCATGGCTGAAAGGAAACTAATGCTCAATCCGGTCCGATGGGATGTTCCGGCGCAGTGCTATCTGCCTCTGAACGGACCAGGAGTTGACATCGCACCCCAGCTTCGCTGGCGTGTCTGGAAAGTCCCGGCAATGGCAGATGCGAACTTCCGCGTTGTTGCTTCACGAAAAGATGGCGATACCATTGTTACGGCTCGATGGGATGCGGCGGTAACCCCCATGAAAGTGCGGTTGTTTGATGCGGCGACTCGAAAGCTGCTCGTCCCCGAGTTCGAAGTTTATGATAGCTCTGCGGAGTACTCAGCCGTGTCCGCGGAAGCGACACGCGGAAAACGATGGTATCAAATCATTTTGGACTTTTTCGAACCCACGCGACTAGTGAGGGTTGAAGTCGTACTCAACCGGCGCGTAATCGCTTCCCCAGTCCTAGACTTACGGTGAGGGCCGAAACGCATCGACGTGATGCCGCACACCATCCGGATCGATGCAGACCAGGTCGAAACGGACTTCACGGTTGGACTCGCCAGATGACAACAGATACTCGTTTGCGGCCATTCCGAGGCGGGAAGCCTTCAGCGGACCAACCGATTCCTCCGGCATGTACCCAGGCTTCGTGCGCTGCTTCACCTCGACGACCACGAGCACGTCCCCGTCCAGCGCTACTAAGTCGATCTCGCCGCGCGAGGCCTTGTATCGTCGTGTGACGATCGTGTAGCCCTTGTCGAGCAAGTAGGTCGCCGCCCGGTCCTCGGCATCCGTTCCTAATCGGCGAACACTAGGCAAGCCTGCATCGCCTCCTGCACGGGCGCGAACGTGCGACGGTGAATTGCGCATGGCCCCAGCTCGCGCAATGCCCGGAAATGCATGGGGCAGCTATAGCCGAAGTGCGACTCGAATCCATAGCCAGGGTAAATCGAACCGTACTGCCGCATTAGGCGGTCTCGCGTGGTCTTTGCGATGATCGATGCCGCTGCCACGCACGCCAGCCGATCATCTCCGCGCACCACTGCCTCCACTCCGCAATTAAGATCGATGCCCGGCGGCACCCGGTTTCCGTCCACGAATACCTTCTCGGGTTCCACGGGCAAGGCTTCCAGCGCGCGGCACATGGCCGCCATGCTCGCCCAAAGGATATTCAGTCGATCGACCTCCTCAACCTCTACGATAGACACCGCCCAAGCCGCCTCTTCCTTGATCCGCAGCGCCAGCTCTTCCCGTTTTTTGGGCGTGAGCTTCTTGGAGTCACGGATGCCATCTCGATCAAAACCGCGCGGCAGAGCAACCGCCGCAGCAACAACCGGCCCGGCTAGAGGACCGCGGCCCGCCTCGTCCAGCCCGATCGCGCCCGGAAAATGCTTGAGCTTGGTGAAGGGCAGCCGCGCCATTGCGCTCAAGTGTAGACCGGGATCGAACGTTACGCAAGACCTGGAACGACCTTCAAGTTGACAATGGTCCGAGGTGCAAGAAA
>JAXDKF010000213.1:0-11514 GCA_034667265.1 Fimbriimonadaceae bacterium | reverse complement strand
GACTTGCAGCTCTCGGCTGCGGAATAGGCCTCGGACTCATCGGCTACGGCGCGATGAACGGAATGGCTCGGCAGCCGGAGGCCATCGGCCGGCTTCAGGTCGTCATGCTGATCGCGCTCGCGTTCGTCGAGCTGGTTTACCTGTTGACCGTCTTCGTCGTTCCCGGCTCGTACAGGACCGCCAATGCTCCGTACACCGTGGAAGCCGGCGCCAACGCACCGGCCCCTTAACAACGCTTTTAACCGGCTCCAGCCAACGGCTGGGGCCGGCCGAAGCACCAAATCAAAAATGAGTAATCAAGAAAAGAAGGGCAGCGGATCGATCATCCCGGGAATCGTCATCGGGATCATCCTGATGGTCGGTGGGGCATGGTTCGCCCAAAACGTCCACTTGAAGTTCCAGGAGGACCTGGGGCATCAGGGTATCCCGCTGGACCTGGGCCGCACGATCTCCACGATCGGCGTTCTGCTCATTCTCTTCCCCGTCATCAAGCTCTTTTTCCTGAACCCGCTCTCCGAAGCGATCAACAATCGCACGACAGAGTTGGAGCGTACGTTCTCCGAGGCCGAGCAATTGCGCACGGAAATGACGGCCATGCAGACCGCCTATGAGCGCCGCCTGGCTGAGACCGAGGCCGAGGCCCGCGAGAAGATCCAGGCCCAGATCAAGGAGGCCCAGGCCCTCCGGCAGAGGCTTGAAGCGGAAGCCGTGGCCAAGGCCGACGAGCTGCTCAAGCGAGCGCACGACGAGATCGCTTCCGAGCGCAATCGCGTGATGACGGAGCTCCGAGTGGAAGTCGTGAACCTCACTCTCACCGCGACAGAAAAGCTCCTGGGCGAGAACATGGACTCGGACAAGAACCGCAAGCTCATCGACGAGTTCATCACTAAAGTCGAGGTGCCCGGCTAGGCATGCACGACATTCGCGTTGCAAAACGGTACGCGCACGCGCTGTTTGACGTGGCCAAGAAGCACGACGTCATCCCGGCGGTCGAGGACGACCTCACCGGCATCGTCTCGCTGCTAACCAACAACCGCCAGTTCCGCACCCTGCTGCTCAGTCCGCAAGTCAGCCGGGACGAGAAGTTCAGCCTCATCGACAGGCTCTTCTCGGATCGCATTACCGCTATCACGCTCCAGGCGCTGCGCCTCGTGCTGGAGAAGAACCGCGAGCACGAGATCGAGTGGGTCCAGCGAGAGTTCATCAAGCTCCGACGCGAGCATGAGAACGTGCTGTTCGCCACGTTTACTACCGCGGAAGCGATCGACGAGGATCAGAAGAGAAGGCTCGTCGCAAAGCTGGAACAGCTCACCGGCAAGCGATTGGAGACCGAATACACCATCGATCCTCACCTCATCGGCGGCGCGCGTGTGGCCTATGAGAATTACGTTTTGGACGGCAGTCTTCGCGGAGGGCTCCGACGCCTTCGCGAGAAGTTTATGCACGACGTTTTGAAACAGAGCTGACCCTAAGAGAAACCCATGCCTATCAGACCTGAAGAGATCACTGACATCCTTGCTCGAGAGCTAGACAAGCACGAGCGTAGCGTCGACCAAGAGCACGTTGGAACCGTGCTTCAGGTGGGAGACGGCATCGCACGCGTTTACGGTCTCCCCGACTGCCAAATGGGTGAAATGCTCGAGTTCCCAGAGGGAGTCACCGGCATCGCCCTCAACCTGGAAGAGGACTCCATCGGCGTGGTCCTTATGGGCGACGAGACGAAGATCAAGGAAGGCGACAACGTCCGCGAAACCGGGAAGATCATCGAGATCCCCGTCGGGGACGCGATCCTCGGCCGCGTGGTCAACGCTCTCGGCCAGCCGCTTGACAACAAGGGCGTGATCGCGGCCAGCGAGCACCGCAAGCTCGAGACCATGGCGCCGGGCGTTGTGGACCGCCAGCCCGTCACCGAGCCGCTGCAAACCGGCATCAAAGCTATCGACGCAATGATCCCGATCGGCCGCGGCCAGCGCGAGCTCGTCATCGGCGACCGCGGCACCGGTAAGAGCGCGGTCTGTATCGACACGATTCTCAACCAGAAGAAGACGCACGAGCCCGGCGAGAGCCCGGTCTACTGCATCTACGTGGCCTGCGGCCAGAAACAGGCAACGGTCGCCCGCGTTGTGCAGACGCTCGCCGAGCACGGCGCCATGGAGTACACGACGGTCGTCGTCGCTAGCGCTTCGGATGCCAACGCCATGCAGTACCTGGCGCCATTTGCGGGCGCTGCCATTGGCGAGTATTTCCGAGACCAGGGCAAGCACGCTCTCGTCGTCTACGATGACCTCTCCAAGCACGCGCAGGCCTACCGTGCGCTGTCGCTGCTCTTGAGAAGGCCACCGGGACGCGAAGCCTATCCTGGAGACGTTTTCTATCTGCACAGCCGCCTTCTGGAGCGCGCCGCCAAGTTGAGCGACGCGAAGGGCGGCGGATCGCTGACCGCTCTGCCGATCATCGAGACCCAGTCGGGAGACGTTTCCGCGTACATCCCCACGAACGTCATCTCGATCACGGACGGTCAGATCTACCTCGAGCCTGACCTGTTCTTCGCCGGCGTCCGCCCGGCCATCAACGTTGGTATCTCGGTTAGCCGCGTGGGTGGAAACGCGCAGATCAAGGCGATGAAGCAGGTCGCCGGAAAGCTTAAGCTGGAGATGGCGCAGTACCGCGACGTCGCCGCGTTCAGCCAGTTCGCGTCAGACCTCGATAAGGCCACGCAGATGCAGCTCATCCGGGGCCAGCGCCTCACCGAACTCTTGAAGCAGGATCTCGCCACGCCGTACGACGTCGTCGACCAGATCGTCGCGATCTATGCCGGTAGCTTGGGCGTGCTGGACAACATCTCTAACAACGACGTTAAGGCGTTCGAGGAAGGTCTGTTGAAGTACGTGCACGACAAGTATCCGGACGTCGTCGAGCAGGTCCGTACGACCAAGGCGCTCAGCAAGGACGTGGAAGAGACGCTCTCCAAGGCGGTCAAGGAATACGCGGGCCAGTTCTCGGGAGCCGCAACGCGCTAGCGATTCACAAACCCTATAGGACCTGACCTACAGGACCTATCCCTAGAAAAATGGCGACTCTTAAGCAGATCCGAGGCCGAATCAAAGCGGCAAAGAACATCCAGCAGATCACGCGCGCGATGAAGCTGGTCGCGGCCGCGCGCTTCAAGAGGGCCACGGATCGGGTCGTGGAAGCACGGCCCTACGCGGACAAGATGCGCTCTTTCATGGAGTCGCTTGCGAGTGGCGGTTCCCTGCCGGATCATCCGTTGATGGCGCGCCGGCCGGTCAAGAAATATTGCGTCATTATTATCGCCGCGGACCGTGGCCTAGCCGGCTCCTATAACACGGGGCTTCTCCGCAAGACGGTGGACTTCATGAAGGAGACCCCGGGCGAGGGATCGCTGATCGCGGTGGGCAAGAAGGCTTTCCAGTTCTTCAACCGACGAAATTACACGATCCGCCATTCCCAAAATCTGGGAAGCGCGGGAGCTCGTCTGGAAGATGCGGTCGTAGTCACCAGGGTTGCTCGCCAGCTTTTCGAGTCGGGCGAAGTTGATGCGATCTACCTGTGCTACGCGAAGTTCTTCTCCGCGATCCGGCAGGTGCCCACCATCATTCCACTGCTCCCCATCGAGCCACCCCAACAGGCTTCCGGTGCTGCGGAGGAGACCAACTTCGATTTCGAGCCCTCCGCTGAGAAGATCTTGGAGACGCTGCTTCCCCGCTATCTGATGACGCTCATCTGGCAGGCGATGCTAGAGTCCACCGCGAGCTTCTTTGGCGCGCAAATGACGGCCATGACCAGCGCGACGGACAACGCGGGCAAGATGATCAACACGTTGACCATCAGAGCCAACCGCGAGCGACAGGCCGCCATCACGAAAGAGATCCTCGAGGTCGTCGGCGGCGCGGAAGCTCTGAAGAGCTGAGGCGCATTCGTTCCTCGTCTTTTCAGGATCACCCACGTTCGTCCGCTCCCTCCGCGACCTCCGCGTGAACGTCCCGAAGACGATGAACGACTTACGAACGGGGGACCAGGCAAGCCACAATCCTCTCTATGGGCGACTTCGTCGTTAGGCCCGCCTCACCCCAAGACGCCGCCGGGATTGCGCGCGTGAAGATCGACGCCTGGCGCATCGCCTATGCTCCCTTTCTGGATCCGGTGGTCCTCAAGGCACTCGACGTCGCCAAGGAGACGGGCCGCTGGCGAGAGCGGCTGGCCGACTGGGATGACGATGAACCGGTGTGGGTTGCGATCGACGGCGAGAACGTGCTGGGCTTTGTCATCGCGGGCGCCAATCGCTTTCCCGAGGTCGCTTGCGACGGGGAGCTCCACGCGATCTACGTCCACCCGGATGCCCAGCGCCGAGGCGTCGGCCAAGCGCTCGTGCGCACTGCCGTGAAGTTCCTCGTCGACCGCGGCTTTGAATCGATGGTCGTGTTTGTGTTCCGGGACAACGCCATCGGCACGAGCTTCTATCGATCCTTAGGTGCGGAGCGCTGCGACGGCGGTGAATTCGAAGTTGCGGGCAAGAACTATCCGGACGAATCTTACGTGTGGCGCTCCCTCAGCGAATTCCAGGAGCGCTTAGCCCAAGGTTCCACGGCCAGGAGCTAGGCCCGTTGTCAGTCCACTAGGTCTTGTGGGCCCTGTGGCATATGCGGACTCGCGCTACAATGGAGACCGCGTCCTCCGAGACGACTAAACCCAGGGGTGAATGAATTGATGTCCGCCAAAAACTCTGCTCTACATTTGCCGCTTGGGCTTTCGCTGTGCCTCTGATCTAGCCGGCACACCCCCAACGGCCTTCTCCTTACCTGCCCGATTTTCGTCGGGCCCGTCCAGGGTTCATCGCCCCAAGGAAGAAGTAGCAGAGTTGAATTCCAAGAATCGGCGTGGCGCCGGCCGTAATGGGCGCGATCGTAGTAAGAGGAAGCAGGACGACCATCCTCCATCCGCTGAGTTGCGTCAGTCGAACAGCGCAGCTCCCAAGGATAAGGAATGGTTTACCTGCCGTTCCTGCGGCATGACGGTGGTGTGCACCGGAGCGGGGACGGACCATCGAAACCACTGCCCCAACTGTCTGCATAGCGTGCATCTGGACATCGAGCCAGGCGACCGCGAAGCAGACTGCGGCGGCGTCATGGAGCCGATCTCGGTGTGGGTCCGCAAGGGTGGCGAGTGGGCAGTCATTCATCGGTGTCGGCTTTGCGGGACTTTATCGTCCAACCGCATCGCGGCGGACGACAACGACATGCTGCTGTTGTCGCTCGCCGTCCGGCCGCTGGGCAACCCGCCGTTCCCTCTCGATCGGATGGTGACGTGATAGCTCCTCCCCACACATGGGGAGGATCTAAGCCAATGCCTTCTGCAGGGCCTGGGCAAACCGCTCGGAATCCCAAGGAGGGCCGACGAGCGCCTTTCCGCCGACGATCACTGTGGCCGGATCCACTAGCGGTCGGCCGGCGGGAATGCTCGCCTGCACCAGGGCCGCGGTCCGGGTCACCTTCAGGGCGCATCCGCAGACCTTCTGGCCAGTGCGCTCGTCCACGATGTCATTCGCGGAAAGATATGCAAAACAGTCGGCTACACGCGGCCCTCGCCCGGAGAACCGAGTGTTCTCCCCGAGTGCCGCGGGAAGTCCGCATTCCCGTAAAGCGCAGATCAACGGGTCCGCCATCGCGCGGTAGACCGCTCGCAATGAACGAGAGCTTCCTGCCAGCGGCATCGCAAACCCAACTGTTATGTCGTGTCCGTGCAGCACGGCCTTTCCACCAGTGGGCCGGAGCACCCAAGGGACATCTGAGCCAGGCATCAGGTCTTTCTCCGGGCTCTGAAACTTCCCCAGCGTGATCCAAGGTTCCGTCCACGAGTAGACGCGACATCCTGCGACCCCCAGCTCCGCCGACTTGAGTAAGTCCTCGTCCAGGCGCATGTTCATAGGGCCATCTGCTGGCGGGTCCAAACGCACCGGTACGCCGATCGCAAGGCAGGAGGCAGACACAGGAGGAGCATGGCATACCCGGAGGCATTCGGCGGTTCGGCTCTGAGCTCTAGGAGCAATCAACCTCAAGACCCCAACCCCGCAACAGCGTAACACCGCTCCGCTGCCCCCGATTCGCTAACATGAAGCTAGCAGCAATGGCCCATCCAACGCCCAAAGATAAATCGGGAGAGCCGACACCGCGCTTAACGCTGTGTCTAGCGATGGACCTCAAAGGGTCCACGAGCTCCGGGCTGCGTCTCAGTACCCGAAAGCTGGACCGGTTCAACCTCGCGTTGGTC
The DNA here is from genome assembly GCA_034667265.1 of Fimbriimonadaceae bacterium. Taxonomy (GTDB): domain Bacteria; phylum Armatimonadota; class Fimbriimonadia; order Fimbriimonadales; family Fimbriimonadaceae; genus JANYLD01. The sequence goes on along the minus strand of JAXDKF010000213.1, from coordinate 5,226 downwards.
AACCACATCAGCCCTCACCTGCAGGCCGTGCAGCTCGAGCATGCGGTCGTAAAGTTCACGGGTGATGGATGGCTGGTGATGTCGGACGAGCAGGAGGATGCCGCCCGCCTGTGCTGTCTCGCCATGATCATGTCGCGCTCGTTCCAGCAGGATATGTACAACGAAACTGGCATAGCCCTGGAGAACATCCCCACAATGCGCCTCTCGGTTTGCTGGGGCAGAGATATTCCTGTTACGTTACATACCGGCCAACGAGACTTCGTCGGAAACAGCGTCCGTCACGCTGTAAGGGCGTGCCAGTTCTGCCAAGACAACGAAGTGCTCGTGGACGAGACGGTGCGCACATGGGTCGCCCACGACTTCGTCACCCGCAGAGCGGACCTCGAGAATCGCCAATCCGCAGTGCCGGACGCCAAGACGGAAGAAGACATGGCTCTGCACGTTCTAGAGGAACTGAGGCCCGAAGCCGCCATCGATCCCGACGCGCCGGTGTACTTTGTCAATACGCTGGCCGTCATTGGTCGCGCCGTGGAGGCAGAACGTCTTGCCAGCAAGATCTCGGACCAGCTTCTGCGCGCGTCAGGCGTGGCAGGCGATCAGTCGGGGTTACTCTCGCGGTGGAATGCATTGCTCGCGAGCAATCTGGACTACGACACCGCGCGGGAGGTGCTGAACGATTTGCGGCTTTCGGGTCTCCAGCCGGATGTCAACACGTACAACGCGTTGATCGAGAAGGGCACCGACACGCGCAGCCAGAGCAAGTGGCTAGAGCAAATGGTGCATGAAGGCATCCAACCCAACTCGGCCACATTCAATGCACTGATCCGATCGGCCAAGGACGAGACGACAGCAGAGCGCCGCCTCAATCGCATGCAGGCCATGAGCGTCTCTCCTGACCAAGGCACGCTTTCCGCGGCGATCGACAAAGCTTCCAACTTTGATGTGGCGACGCGATGGCTTGCACGCTTCGAGCAGGCGGGCGTCAAGCCCGACGCGACCGCTTATGACCTGCTTGTGCACAAGGCAGAGACCTTCGATCAGGCAAAGCAATTAATCGAGCGCATGATGGGCGAGAAGATCCAGCCGCAGGAGACCACCTTCATCGAGCTCTTTTCCAAGGATCTCACGGGCGTTCTCGCAGACGATCTGCTTCGCTGGTACCTCGGCCTTCCCTACCATCCCACGCACCCCGTCAAGCGAGCCATCGCCAACTATCGGCGAGCCAACCGGCTCGATGATGCGCTTCGCCTCGCGCTGGACTACCCCCACACGGATACGGCCTTGAAGACCATCCGACAGCATCCCAACCAGGCCCTTGCTTATTTCCGGAGCGTCGTCGAGGCCGATCCGAAGCACGCTAACGGCACCTACGCGCTGGGCATGGCCCTGCTGGAGGTAGGGGAGCCGGCCGAGGCGGAGCAATGGCTCCGGCGGGCCTATGAGCTGGCCACCCCGGGCACCAGGAAGGACGAGCTTGCCCGGTATTTAAGCCTGCTCGGAAGCGTCCTATCCGCCACAGCCTAAGCTGACCGATTATCTGGACGTGTGGTCAAATCCGCGCCTGGGCATCAATAATCGCAAAAAGTCACTGTAAGGCAATAACGCCAGGCTGCCAACAATACGTAGCAGTGCTGGATCGACCGAAGCATCGAAGGGCCGTGGACCCCTGGAATCCACGAGCAAGCCGGACGTTTATCATTTGCGTCGCCATGACGGTCGTTGCAGGTCTAAGCCTCATCGTCGGAGTGAGGCGCGTTCTCGAGTCCGATGGCATCGAGCGCCACACCTATGAGCTTATCGGTCGCCTGCAGGATGCCCGCGCATCGGTCCGCAGCGCCTTTTCCAACATGCGGGCGTACATGCTGACCGCCGACCGCCACCACCAGCAGCAATACTTTGGCGATCTCGAGCTAACTCGCAAGGCACTGGACAAATTTACGGACCTCACCGGCCCGGCTCCTGAGATCCAGGCGGATTCCAACAAGCTCTATGTGGACTTCAACAAGGTCACCACCGCAATGACGGCTGCGATGGCCAATCGAGAGGACTTCGGCAAAGACTTTCTCGCTAAGTTCGAGGACTCCAGCCTTAACGGCCTGATCTCCAAAACAGAAACCGACATGGGTGCTGCGTTGGGCTATCAGAACGCGCGGCTCGACACCCTGAGAGACAAGCGGTACGACGATTTCTTTTTGACGCAGCTCGCCTTTGTTTGCACCATGCTTTTCGGCACCGCCTCTCTCATCCTTGCCGGCGTGGGGGTGAAACGAGAAGCGGCCCAGCGCGCCGAAGCGGAGGTGTTGCATAACGATGCTCGCCAGGATCTGCTAACTGCCCAGGCGGTCATGGAGTTCGCCGACAAGAAGGATCCCCTAACAGGCCTGCTCAACAAGGAAGCCTTCCATGCGATCCTGGAACGCGAATACGAGAAGAGCGAGAAGACCAAGACGCCTGTCAGCATTGTCATCTTGGACATCGATGAATTCTCTCAAGTGCGAGACGTGCGGGGCGAACATACGTGCGAGCTCGTGGTCCGGCAGATGACTGGCATTCTGCGCGATTCCTTCCGAGGCGCCGACGTCTGTTGCCGGCTCTCCGAAAGCGAATTTGGGATCATTCTGCCAAGGACCCAGCTGCAACACGCCTCCATCGCGGCCGAGCGCACCCGCGCCGCCGTCGAGAAGGCGCAGTGGCCCGACTGCCACATCACCGCGAGCCTTGGCGTGGCACAGTCTGACTATTTGAAGGACAAGGCAGAGCTCGTCGCCCGTGGCGAGCAGGCGGTCGACTACGCCCGACGCACCGGCCGCAATCGTGTCACTGCGATCCGTGCCTACCTGCCGTTATCCGCGTAGGCACAATCTTTGCACTTGTGGGCCAGACATTCTTGCCTGGCTAGCAGCCTACAACTCCTTCTGGCCGATAGGAATGTCTGCCCCACAGGAGCTCGAGCGAGCTCCCAAGGACAAAATCTTGCTACTGTCGCTGCCTAGGTCAATGGCCCCGAACGGCCACTTTCGACCCCCTCGTCCGAATATCCTCTTACCAGAGCTCTAATGACGATGACCTTGCCTGCCTTCGAACCGGATCTCGCCCGAACGCTGCGCTACAACTACATCTTCCGGGGGCTCACCCGGGAGGTCGTGAGCGGCATCGCGGCGCTAGCATCGATTCGAACCTACAAGGGCGGGGACATCCTAGTTAGGCAATTCGAGCGCAATTCGGACTTGATCATCATCCTGGAAGGCACGGCCCGTATCCGCTCACTCGACGGGGACACCATCGCCGAATTCGGACCCGGCAGCATCGTTGGGGAGATCGCCCTCATTGACGATCAGCCCCGCTCAGCTACCGTAGCCGCGATGCACAACGTAAAGGCCGCCATCATCCCGAGCAAGGCGCTGCACGACTACATGGACATGGACCCCTCGGTGGGCAAGATCGTCATGACCAACATTGCCCGCGTCCTCTGTCGCCGGATGCGCTCCATGAACGCTCAAACCAGTTCTCACGCGCCCCAGCACATGCACCGGCGCTGAACCTGCTCAGCAAGCGGCCGTAGAAACATTGGCCGCCCGCCTCCGAGTCTAATCACGCGGTACCAGGCATCACTGCTGTGCCTAGATTCGACTAAGGAGAGCTCACCATGTCTAAAATTCAACTCGCGGCATTAGCCGCAGCCATGGTCGTGGCCATCCCTGTTTACGCGCAGGATGCGACGACGACCCAGACCACGACGACTACCACGACGGTACAGACCACTCCGCCCTCAACGGTCCAGGTCGACGAGGCCAAGGCCCAGCAGCAAGCCGCTGACATCGTCAACAACCCGGACGTCCACTGGACGATCAAGGATAGGACCCAGCTGCTCATGGAGGCCCCGTATATCCGCCCAGCCGATCTCTGGGAGTTGAACCACATGTTCCACATGCTGCCGGCGAACGAAGAGCGAGTTATCTTCGATGCCGTCACCAACTCCCTTCGGTCCAACGCCGGCGACTACTATCAGCGCCGCGCGATGATGGACACCTACTGGCAGGATCGGATGAACGGCAAGACCTATGACATGTCGAACACGACATCGTCGAACATGGCCGCCGCGACCAGCCCGTACAACGACAACACGACCCGCCAGCAGTCCATGATGGGCGCCGGTAACGCCATCGGCTCGGGGATGGATGCGATCGCCGCGTGGGAGCTCATGCTCAAGGACCTGGATGCGCAGGATCGAACGACGTTCCGATACATCTGGAACAAGATGACCTCGCGACAGCAGGACGCGCTGATCAACATCGTGCGCCAGTCCAGCTACTACTACACGGCCCGCAACTCCGGCCGGTTCAGCTACTACTATCCCTATTAAGGGCTAGATAGTCACCAAGGGCCCGATGCCGGAAACGGCATCGGGCCCTTTTCTGTTTTGGTAAGCGGTAAGCGGTTAGCAGTTAGGGGCGGGCCTCCAGGCTCTGACGAAGCAAGCCCCAATACCCAACACCTGCCCCTAAAGCCTTCCGTTCAAATACTTCTGCAGCTTGTCGAATGCCTTCGCGGGCATCGGGCGGGGTTTGCCGATGGCTTTGGCCGTCGCGATGATCTGGGCGATCCTCTCCAGCGTCTCCATGCGATAGCACGCATCCACGAGATCCTTGCCGAGCACCACCGCCCCGTGGTGGCCGAGCAGGAACGACTTGTGATCCTCCAGCAACGGCTCCAGCGCGTTCGGAACCTCGTCTGTGCCCGGCATAGCGAACGGAACCGTAGCCACGCTTCCAAGCACCACCATCGACTCTGGCAGCAGATCGTCAGGGATATCTTCTCCGGCCAATGCAAAGCCGGTCGCGATGGGGGGATGCGCATGCACCACGGCCTGGCAATCGGGTCGGACTTGATAGATGCGCAGATGCATCTTGATCTCGCTGCTCGGCTCCCCGCCTTCAATCGAAACTCCGTGGTTGTCGATCACGACCAGGTCCGCTGGACGCAGGTGGCCCTTGCTGAGGCCGGAAGGGGTACACAGGATGCGTTGGGGGCTGATCCGCGCGCTCAGGTTGCCTTCCGTCGCACCGACGAGGCCCCGTTGCCAAAGCCGCCGGCCGACTTCGCACATTTGCGCCCTGAGCTGCAGGTCCTTCATTCGACCTGCTGATTATGGGGCAAGCGTCAACCGAGATAGGCCTTGGACAAGGGCTTTAAGGTCTGCGGACGCTTAAGGATGCCTGCCCAGGG
>JAXDKF010000212.1:0-2864 GCA_034667265.1 Fimbriimonadaceae bacterium | reverse complement strand
CCGTGAACGCATCGACCACGTAGATCGGAACGGGCATGGAGGGTACCTACGCGCCTGCCACTCCGCGTAGGCCGCCATCAGCCGCGCAAACCTTCGGAACCGGGAAGCTACACTGCCTCCGAACGCTCGCTCCCGGGTATCGTCCGTAACCACATGCGCACAGCCGAGTGGGCGAGCCGGTTGGCCTCCCACACTGCGCTCCAGCCCCTCTTTGAGGACCTCGACGCTTCGTCCGATTGGCAGTCCATTGCCTACGAGGCGCGTCCCGTGCTGCTTGCCGCCGCCTACCATCGCCATCCCCGGAAGATCCTGATCGTCACGGGCACGTACGAGAAGTCGCTGCAGTGGCAGGCCAAGCTTCAGCTTTGCGGCATCGAGCGCGATCTGATCTGCCAGATGCCCAGCGGCACGTCGGCGCTGTTCGAGGACGCGGCCCCGGAGCACGTGGCGCTGTCCGACCGGCTGGGAGCGTTGCGCGCGTTAGTCTTGGACAAGCCGTTCATCATCATCGCAACCGCGCAATCGGCTTTGGAGCGAACCCTTCCCCGCGACATCCTGCAGCAAGCGTTTGTGGAGATCAAACCGGGCGACACGATCGACCCGGACCGAGTGGCCACGCAGCTCGTCAACCTCGGCTACGAGCCAGCCGAGCCCGTGCGCTTGCCCGGGCAATTCAGCCGCCGCGGCGGCATCCTGGACATCTACGCGACCGGCCACGATTACCCGTATCGCATCGAGCTGTTCGGCGACGAAGTCGAGAGCATCCGCCACTTCGATCCCGCATCGCAGCGGTCGATCACACCGGTGGAGAGCATCCTGCTCTCGCCCTCTCGCGAGACGCTTTATTCGGGTGGCGAGGCCGACCTGCGTGCCCTTATCCTCGATGCGCTCGAGCGTGAGGCTTCCCTGCTGGACACCGACGCGGCCGATCGATTGCGCGAGCTGGTTACGGGCGATGCAGAGGCGATCGGCAGCCGCGTGTATTTCGATCGGCTAGACCTTTACCGACCCTTCATGCATCCCGATTCCGGCTGCACGATCGACCTGCTTTCGGACGGCGACCTGCTCGTGCTGGATGAGCCTCTGGAGCTGGAGGCGATCGCCGCGCGGGCGGAGGAAGAGCTGGGCCAGGGCCTCAAGGCGCGCGCGGATCGAGGCGAGATGCTGCGCAGCACGGTGCTGGACTTCATGCTCCCGCCCGAGCAGGTCGCGATCCGGGAGAAGTGGCTGACGATGACAGCCATGAACGCGGTGCCGGAATGGCTGAAGCCCGTCAGCATGCACGAGGTCGGCGCCATGTCGATGGATCCCTACCGCGGCCGGCCAGAGGCGCTGGCGAGCACCCTGAAGACCTGGCAGGGTCAGGACTTTAACTTTGTCTTCACGACCGACCAGCCGACGAGGGCGAAGTCGGTGCTGTCGCAAGTCGACATCTTTCCGGTGGAGGAGCTGGGGGAGGACACGCCCGCCACTGATCGCAAGAAATCCCGCAAAGCTTCCGGAGACCCCCTACCCCAACCCCTCCCCCCTGTACGGCACAAGGCATCCGGACAAGGGGGAGGGGATTCCGCCCCCGATACCCAACACCCAACAGCCCTCCTCGCGCACGGCAATCTCGCCGGTGGCTTCGTCATTCCCCACCTGCATCTCGCGGTGGTGTCAGATGCCGAGTTGTTCGGCGTCGCCAGGCTTCGCCTGCCACAAAAGCGGTTCATGGAAGGCGCGCCGGTGGCGACGGTACTGGACCTCAAGCCGGGCGATTACGTCGTGCACATCCACTTCGGCATCGGCGTGTTCAGAGGACTCGTCACGCGCGAGGAGCACGGGGTCAAGAAGGAATTCCTGTACATCGAGTATCAGGCGCCGGACAAGCTGTACGTCCCCGCGGACCAGCTCGACAGGATTCAGAAATACCTGAATCCGGGTGACGACCACCCAAAGTTGAATCGATTAACTGGCGGCGAATGGCAGAAGACCATCAGCAAGGCCAAAGAAGACGCTCAGGCTTTCGCTCGTGATCTGGTGAAGCTCTATGCGACGCGGCGCGCGGTGAAGAGGCGGCCGTACGGTCCGGATACGCCGTGGCAAGGGGAGATGGAGGCGACCTTCCCCTGGGTGGAGACGCCCACTCAAACGCGCGCGATCCGCGAAATGAAAACGGATATGAGCCTCGATTTCCCGATGGACCGGCTGGTGTGCGGCGATGTGGGATTCGGAAAGACGGAGGTGGCGATCCGCGGCGCATTCAAGAGCGTGCAGGCGGGTAGACAGGTGGCGGTTCTCTGCCCCACGACGATCCTTTCCGAACAGCACTTCAGGAACTTCGTGGAGCGGCTCGGACCGTTCGGGGTTCGGATGGACCTCGTCAACCGCTTCCGCTCGGTGCGCGAGCGCCACGCCATATTTAGGCAGCTCAAAGCGGGCGAGATCGACATCATCATCGGCACGCACGCGCTGCTCGGCAAGGAGATCCAGTTCAAGGACCTCGGCGTAGTCGTGATTGATGAGGAGCAGCGGTTTGGCGTGAAGCAAAAGGAGATGCTGAAGAGCCTGCGCGCCGAGGTCGACGTGCTGACGCTCTCGGCCACGCCGATCCCACGCACCCTGAGCATGGCGCTGATGGACATCCGGCAGATGTCGCTCATCACCGATCCTCCGCCCGGGCGTTTGCCGATCAGGACCTTTGTGCGGCCGTTCAGCGCTGAAGTTGCGCGCGAGGCGATCTTGCGCGAGGTGGCTCGGGGCGGCCAGGTGTTCTACGTTTACAACCGGGTGGAATCGATCCAGCACGTGGCGGAGCGGCTGCGCAAGCTGGTGCCGACGGCGCGGATCGGCGTGGGCCACGGCCAGATGACGGAGAAGGA
>JAXDKF010000211.1:0-7487 GCA_034667265.1 Fimbriimonadaceae bacterium | reverse complement strand
GGATCCAGCGGAAATGGATCTTGCCGAAGCGAATGCTCTGGCTACGATGGAAGCCTGGAGCCTTTCACGCCTTGAAACGGACTTTCAATTCACCGCCGCGTACGTCGTCCACTTACACCGCCAATGGCTCGGGCGAATCTACTCGTTTGCTGGCGAGTACCGAGTCGACAACGTCTCCAAAGGCGGTCACATGTTCTGTGCCGCCGCCTATATCCCGCAGCAAATGGCCGAGCTCGATCAACGTATCTTGAAGACGCACACTCCGTGTGAGGCCATGGACGCTGCTCGGCTGGCCAAGGCTCTCGCAGCGGTTCATGCGGAGCTGCTGGCCATTCATCCGTTCAGAGAAGGAAACGGTCGACTTGCCCGATGGGTGGCGAGCCTCATGGCCCTGCAGGCGGGATTTCCTACGTTGGAGTGGAGCGTTGAGCAGTCAGAACCCGGTCGAACCGAATACTTTTCCGACCTGAGAAAGGGTTACGGGCTGGACCTTACTGCGTTGGAGACCCGCTTCGGCGAGATTTTGCGGCGGTCTGGCCGGCCTTGAGCTGATGGCGATGGACCTTAACCCCCTCGATGGCGCTTGAAGCAATAACGTCGTTGACGATCGCGGCTCGCCTCTTGCTCTTTGTGTTGACGTGCGAATTGCACCTTATCACCCGTGCCACTAGGCTCAATTATACCTCAATTCAGGTTCAAAACGGGGCTCGCCGATCTTCGGGGAACTCCTAAATCCATGCTCCCGTGGCGCAGACATTCCTGTCTGCGATCTGCGGCGAGGCTCCCCGCCCAGCTTCGGGACAACGACGTCGCGGGGTCACTCGGGCGTGAGGATGTAGGAGTTCTTGTCGTCGTGGCAAAGGATCTGGCCGCGGTTGTTGATCGCGCTCGCGCCGGTAATAGGGAACCCCAGCAGCTCGGAAAGGTCGAGTGATTGGCCGGCGACCCAGCCGAACCCCGCCTCCGGTACCGATTTTGGTGGGTTGCGGACGATGAGGTAGTCCGTACCGACAACCTCACGACGGTTGCTCAAGTGCGCGAACGTGCACGAGCCCTGGGAAGGCAGGTCGATCAGCTCGAGGACATCGTTACTCCAAATGGCGGGCACGATCTGCTCCTCCATACCAGGAGGCGTGCGGACCGCCAGTACGAGGACATCTCCGGAGTCATTCACATCGATCGCCGAGACGAGCTCCGTGTTGGGATGCGAGATGACGGTCAGCTTGCCGCTCCTCCACATGGCCGGTACTGGGTCCTCTGGAGAACCGGGTGGGTCCACCAACAGCCCCACGATGTCGCCACGGTTGTTGATTGCGCGCGCGAAGAACCCATCGACCGGGATTTCCTGCTCTTGCCCACAAGACCAAATTACAGATCGCGCGTATTCAGGATCGCCGGTCAGTACGTGGCCAGCGATCACGCCGTGATCGTTCAGGTCCAGCTCTGCGAGCTTTGGCAGTTCGATGAGCTCCCCGTTTCTGAAGAGGTAGTTGCTCCAGGAGACGTCGCGCCAGCCGAGCGACGGAGGCTCCAGCGACCACGCGTTACATAGGACGTCGCCCGCGTTGTTGATGTGCGTGCACGTGCTTGGTGTGTCCGGCACGGGAATCTCGGTGACCTGTCCTTCGATCCAGATAGCCGGCCGCCACGAACCCTTCGTCAGCCCGTGCTTGCTACCGACCACGTGCCCGTGGTCGTTGAGGTCGTTGCCCAGAATGCCGGGAATCTTTTGAACTTTGTAGCCGGGCATCGCTGTTGCGATGATGGACGATCAGATGCCTGGGTCTCTTGCGATCTCGCTTCTTCACGTTTGGATCCTTCGCATCGGCAACGGAGAAGAACGCGAGATCGCGACGCCACTGTAAGGATGGATTAAATCATACAGAGCATTGGCCATGGCAACCGTCTATAGGCGGTAGCTTCGGAAGAGCTATGGTGGTACTCTTGCCATATTGGACCAAAAGTCCGAGCAAAACTATGGCCGGCGAACAACAATTGAATGAGACAGATGGCACACAGCCGCCGGTCATCGAAAGTCCCTCGTTACAAGAAAGGTTAAGCGGTGGTTCCTCGGGTCAGGTTGTAGCCAGCGTCGACGTAGAAAGTCCTCTTCTTCTCAAGGCCCTCCTCCAGAGGCTCAATGAAACGACATCGGGGGACAGGGATAGCGAGATCAAGCTTTATGAGTGCCTTAAAGAGGAACTCAGACGGGACCGGCTAAGCGATCAGGCAATCGAGGATCAGCGGCAAGAGTCTAATCGCAAGTGGCATAGCGCGATGGAGGCTGAAAAACTTGAGGGCCGAAAACTGGACGCGGAGCAGGAGACCCTTCGACTACGGGACAGTCTAAAATATCGCAATGACTTCCTTGTGAAGGCAACGCTTCCCGTTCTCGGAATGTTTGTCATGCTATTGGGGATAGGCCTTTGGCTCTTAAACATGCCGGAACTGGGGACAGTAGTGCTAGGATACGGAGTAAAGATGTGTGGCGATGCCAGGAAACAGAAGTGAAGTCAATAAAGTGAAAGTTATGTCAAAGCAGCCTACTGCAAAGTTGTACGAATCTGGAGAGCAAGCCCAGCAATCCCAGGAAATCAGCAGACCGGCGCTCAAGGTTGCTTGGTCACTAGCGGGTTTTTTCGTGCTGAGCGCCGCCCTCGTAATGCTTGTAAAAGTTGTAGAGGCTTTTGCATTACCGCAGTTTGTGCTTTACATTGGTCTGTTCCTGTTTGGAGTTGTTGTGTCCACTTTCGTTTCGAATTTGCCGCGAGGAGAAACGAAGCAGCTTGACATTGATGTGCGGCGATCGAGCAGGGGTCCGAAAGATAACCTTGGCTAGTGATGTTTCTTCCATGTAGCTTGGGTGCCCGAGCTCTGAATCGTGGCGGCAAGCCTACTGACCACCCGGCGGCTTCATACACCGTTCCACGAGCATGCTCGCTCGGCGCTTCCCGCTAGGACTCGCCACATTCTTGTACTTAACTCGGATCGACCCATCGACGCCTTGTAATTTTCTCGGATCAGTCGTTTGCACCCCAAATTGGGCAGCAACTCCGTGCCAGGCAATGGTATGTTATCTTAGTATTTAGGTGCCGTATGCCGCGTCTTCGGAGTTCAAAATGCCGATTGATCTATCGCCTGACCAGCAAAGCCAGATAAGAGCAGAGGAGATATTCAGGAACGAGGTAGGTGACGGATGCCCACATCTGGGGTTGGTCGCGAAATGACCCGTTCAGGGCACCTGGTCGACGTCAATCCCGTAGAGCCGAGACTTCACGATCTTTTCTAGCTCGTCCGTCGATGGTTGCCCGCTGCCTATTTCCAGCATAAGCTGGAGAATTCGGTTCCGCGCGGATTCCAAGATGGTTTCCAGGCTTTCCCGAGTCGTCTCGTACCAGGCCCCAATGCACGTCATCCCGACGAGAACATTCTGTAGCATTAAGGGCAAATCTCCGGCGCTGCGCCGAAACGCAGCTCTGTCAGATTCTAATAGATGCTCGATCGAACGTATCTGTTCCCGAACCTCAATTCTTCCAGCCATCTCCCGAACATCCGCCGGAAGCAGAGCCGGAGGGACGGAGAAGTTAATCATCTGGGACCCAAACGGCCCCACAAAATTGCCCTTTATCACGGACGTGGTGACACGATAATCAGGTACGAGGTCTTCAGTCTTGTAGCCATTGAGTTCGTGCTCGGCCCAATTTCGCAGCGCTGAATTATTTGTCTGGTGAGCCAAGACGATGCAGCGACGAAGGAGGTTTGAGACAGTCTCCGTTTTGTCGACCGTCGCTTGTTGAATGGCGGCGATCATGTCTAAGGAATTTGTCATACCTGTCGGGCTTCATTGCGGATGAACTCGGTGCGTTGTTCCACGCTGAGATCTACAACACCATGTCCAAATATCCAACGGTTCATCTCTTGAAGCATATAATCCTCTAGCAGGGTGGCGATACCGAACGGAGCACCGAAAGGGCGAAGAAACTGCGCATCAATATCTTCTTTGTTAAGAACAAGCTCAAGCATGGACTGCCGAGTTGCTTGAAAGTAATCGAGCGTTGGGATGCAGCCCGTTTCACTTACTGTCTTAAGGACGTGGGCGTCCAATCCCAAGAGAAAAGCCCTGTAGGCCCAATAGCCTAGCCATAGCTTTTCCCCAACGAATGGCCGCATCTTTTCGGAGCCCTTCATGACGGTGTCAGATGGATTTCGGGACGAGTCCTTTGCAAGGACGCTGAGCGCGTTACCGATAGAGCCGTTCCCCAGACTTGCAACCGGCTTGTCCGCATACTCTTCTCGTAGCAGCAGGGAATAGTGGTGGAGCGGCACGGCCGTGTACTCGCGAATATCGAGCACGCACTCCCAGAGCATGCGGAAGGCCTCAAGTCTGACGTTCTGGGAAGTGGTATAGCCGCTCGATAGAATTCCTAGTAGTTGTTGATCCGTGGAGAGCCAAGATCGAAGTCTTTCCGACTCGCGAGCAAGGACAGACCTTTGATTCTCAAGGGCCGAATTGTAGAAGTGTTGCGTGGCTTGCTTCAGTTGCTCTTCAAGGATGCCCTTGAAGGTTTTTCCCGCGAGCCTGATAGCCGCGTAGATCGCAAGTATGAGAATTCCCGAGCTTGCGAGGCCAGAAACTACGGATTGCCAGATGTCGAAGTTCATGCTGAAGGGGGCGGGCGCGGAACGCGCCCGCCCTATGTTTTATCGACTAGTGGCTGTGCCCGTGACCCTCGTCTTCCTTTTCAACCTCGGCGACAAGCGCCTCGGTCGTCAGAAGAAGCCCCGCGATGGAGCCGGAGTTCTGCAGAGCCAGGCGCACGACCTTGGTCGGGTCGACGACGCCGGCCTTGACCAGATCCTCGAACTGACCCGTGGCCGCGTTGTAGCCCTCGTTGCCCTTTGAGTTCTTGACCCGCTCCACGATCACCGAGCCTTCGACCCCGGCGTTCTCCGCGATCGTGCGCATCGGCGCCTCGACAGCCTTCCGCAGGATGGCGATCGCGATCTTCTCGTCGCCTTCCAGAGTCAGCTTGTCCAAGGCCTTGCCCGCCTTCAGCAGAGCGACTCCGCCACCGGGCACGATGCCTTCCTCCAGAGCAGCTCGAGTCGCGGCCAGAGCGTCCTCGATGCGCGCCTTCTTCTCCTTCATCGCGGTCTCGGTGGCCGCGCCGACCTTCACCACGGCCACGCCGCCGGAGAGCTTGGCATTGCGCTCCTGGAGCTTCTCCTTGTCGTAGGTGGAATCGGTGTTCTCGATCTGCTGCTTGAGCTGGCGGAGCCGGCCCTCGATCTTCTTCTTATCGCCTTTGCCGCCCACGAGGGTGGTGTTGTCCTTGGTGATGACGATCCGCTGGCACGAGCCAAGCATGTCCAGCTCCACGTTCTCGAGCTTGATGCCGAGCTCTTCCGAGATGAACGTGCCGCCAGTGAGGATCGCGATATCCTCCATCATCGCTTTGCGACGATCGCCAAAGCCCGGAGCCTTGACCGCGGCCACGGGCAGGTTGGCGCGGAGCCGGTTGAGGACCAGCGTGGCCAGCGCCTCGTTGTCCATGTCCTCGCAGATGATGATGAACGGCTTGCCCGCGCGGAGCACCTTCTCCAGCATGGGGATGAGGTCCTGCACGCTGCTGATCTTCTTCTCGTAAAGGAGGATGTAGGGGTCCTCGTAGATCGCCTCCATGCGGTGCGGGTCGGTCACGAAGTAGGGCGACATAAAGCCCTTATCGAACTGCAGACCCTCGACGATGTCGAAGCTGGTCTCGGTGGACTTGGACTCCTCGACGGTGACGACGCCTTCCTTGCCGACCTTGTTGATGACCTGCGCGACGAGCTTGCCGAGCTCGGGGTCGTTGGCGGAGATCGTGGCGACCTCCTCGACCTCGCCCTCGTTGGCGATGGGCTTGCTGATCTTCTGCAGCTCGGCCACGATCGCGTTCACCGCGAGCTCGATGCCGTGCTTGATGCTGGTGGCGTTGGATCCGGCGGTGACGTTTCGCACGCCCTCGCGGAAGATGGCCTGGGCCAGAACGGTGGCGGTGGTGGTGCCATCGCCCGCCGTGTCGTTGGTCTTGCTGGAGACCTCTCGAATGAGCTGCGCGCCCATGTTCTCGAATCGGTTCTCGACCTCGATCTCCTTGGCGATGGTGACGCCATCGTTGATCACGAGCGGCGAGCCGAACTTCTTCTCGAGGACCACGTTGCGTCCTCGAGGTCCGAGGGTCACTTTGACTGCGTTGGCGAGCTTGTCGACGCCGGCCTCTAGGCTCCTGCGTGCGTTATCGGTGTATAGAATTTCTTTTGGTGGCATTTCTTGTTCTCTCTCTCCTCTAAGTTTCTCTGTGTTTTGTAAATCGTAAATCGTAAGTCGTAAATCGCCCGGAACAAAGGCTGGAGCGAACCTCGAGCCGACGCTGCGTCGATCCGATCTTGCTAACTCTGTCCCTTGTAGATCTGATAGTCAATCGCAAATGACACGGAACTAAGACCGTAGCGATGCACGGAGCCGATGCTGCATCGATCCGACCTTGTTAGCTCTCTCCAAGAGGTTCGCTAGCGTCTCGGGCGTTACATATTTCAAGCGGCTTGCGACCTCGATGAGCGACTCGACCTCGCAAAGAGAGCCGATCGAGATGTCCACGAAGCGCGCGAATTCCGCATTGGTATTTCTGCCCCAGCCTTCAGCGATGTTCGAAGCAACCGATACGGCAGCTCTTCTCAATTGGTCGGTCAATCCGAATCGCTCAGTGGAAGGGAACACCTGGGATGCCCGATAGCACGCGTCGACCAAGTCCATGCCTGCTTGCCAGACTCGCAGATCCCGAAAGCCCTTGCCAATTGCACTGCCGTATGGCGCACGTTCTTCAGCAACGATCGCGACTTCCGACATTCTATTGAGAACATCGATACTAAGCTCGGACTGGTTCATGGCCCCGGGTTCATTCCGTCGATTTACGATTTACGATTTACGATTTACAGCGCTTTAGCGCCCCGCGCCCGCCGGCACCTTTTCCTTGCCCTTGGTCTTGGTCTCGGTAAGGATGGCGAGAACGTCTTCGGCGCGAAGGATCACGTAGTCCTTGCCGTCGACCGTGACCTCGGTGCCGCCGTACTTACCGTAAAGCACGGTTTCGCCTTCCTTGACGTCTATGGCGGCGAGCTTGCCGCTATCCAGCAGCTTGCCGGGGCCCACGGCTAGGACGGTGCCCTTCAGCGGCTTTTCCTGGGCGCTGTCGGGCAGGATGATGCCGCTTGCGGTCTTCTCCTCCTTGGGCGCTGCTTCGACGATGATGCGATCGTGCAATGGCTTCAGCTTCATCTTAATTTCTCCTCGTTTTTGGACTCAATTGGGTAGGCGCCGTTCAGCGGCGCCCGGTGTTAGCAGTTTACCATCGGGAGTGCTAAAGAGGGAGGGGTGTTGAGTGTTAGGTATTGGGTATTGGGGGAAGGGCGATGATTCCGTAACAGTCGGGGGGGGGGGGGGCGGC
>JAXDKF010000210.1:0-6401 GCA_034667265.1 Fimbriimonadaceae bacterium | reverse complement strand
CAGCCGGGCGAGGCTTACTCCGCGCCCAAGAAGCGCCCGGTCATCCTCTGGATCCTCGCAGCGCTCTGCTTGGGGGGTTGCCTTTGCGTGGGACTCCTCGGCTCCATCCTCTTCCCCGTCTTCGCGCAAGCTAGGGAAGCAGCCGAAGCGGCCAGATGCCAAAGAAACCTGGGGGTAATCGGCACGGCCATGATCGCCTACGAGCAGGACAGGGGCGCATTCCCGCAGAAGATGAGTGACGTCGAGAGCTACGCGCCCTCACGTCGCCGGGCTTCTTATAAATGTCCCAAAATCGACGGCCGCGGCTTTGGCCGAGGCTACGCCTACAACAAGGCGTTCTTCAACGGCAAGAAGCTCTCATCGATCAGCAAGAAGGACTTGGAAACGCACCCGTTGCTGGTGGAAGTCCAGAATCCCGAAGAAGACGTTCTCAGCCCGAAATCGATGTTCGCCAAGCGGCACATGGCGGGACGGTGGGCGAACGCTTTCTACGTGGGCCGCGGCGCGATCAGATTGCACCTCGCCGATGAACAGGCAAGCCGTCCTATCGTCGCCTTTCAAAGGGAAGCACTGCCCGAGACGGCGCCCTAACCCGCTCGACCTCCAAGGCTCGGGTCTTTCAGGCGCGGAGTGAACCGAACGAGTTTTCGCTCACGCACCCACGCCGTTCCTACCGCGCCTCGATAGGCCATCTCGTACGCCGTCTCCGAAGCGGGCATCTTCCTCTGTTCACCACGTGAAGTCTTGACGATTACCACAGGGACCCACCCATCCTCAAACGGTCCACTTGCATCCGGAATCTCCAGCAGCTTGTCGTCCAGCGCGTAACGGGTTACGATCGCGACATTGCGCCACGTACGCGTCGGTTTCGGCCAGAACGCATAGACGAGACCGACAGCAAGGAAAAGCGCAAAGATCGCTCCTCCGAGCAGGAACATTGCAAGCAAACCAAGGCCTTCACCGTGAGCACCATACGACTGCGACCCGTACTCGAATGCAATCCACGCCAGTCCGATGCCCGTAAGCATTCCGCCGGCGACAACACGATCCGCCGTCATCTTCTTCAAACGCCAATGCTTGACCTCTTTGCGAAAGAATAGAAACGCGCCAATCGGCATGACCAGGCCCATCGCCAGCGCCAATACGCCGAACACCATGTCAAGGGCCAACCGACCGTTGAGGTGTTGACCAAACAGCGCGTCGTACGAAAACCAGAGCAAGAACGGGCCGGCGACAAAGCCGACAGCCATCACGAAATAAACTCCTGCGCGTTCGAAATCGTCGGTCGGATCGCGCCAACCGTCATCGAACAGGTCTTCCGTCACACCAAGAGAACCATACGCTCCGGCGAAGCGCGAGGATTCGCTGCTCTGCGCGAGCCCACCAGCCCCAGACTAGCGGCCAGGACTCGCGGGCAACGGCATGTCTACCTTCGGCCGCGTCTTGCGATTGGCCACTTCCCAAGCGGTTGCGTAAACGGTCCGCGCGACCTTCTCCATCTTGTTGAAGTCGATCTTCTGAACCTCGTCGCCCACTTGGTGGTAGTCCTCGTGGACGCCATCGAACCAGAACAGGATCGGGATCCCGTGCAGCGCGTAGTTGTAGTGATCGCTTCGGAAGAAGATGCGCTCCGGGTTGTTCATGTCATCGTAGGTGAAGTCGTACGTGAGGTTGTACAGCTTGGAGTTCACGGCCTTGGCATCGGCCCCAAGCTCGCTGCTCATCCGCGTCGTCCCGACCAGATAGATCGCTGTTGGGCCGGTGAGCACCTTGTTCTCTGCCTTCGTATCGCCCGCAGGCTTGCTTCGGCCGATCATATCGATGTTTAGCTGCGCGACGACGTTCGCCAAAGGCACGGTCGGGTGGCTTGTGAAGTACTCAGAGCCCCAGAGTCCCTTCTCTTCCCCACAATGCCAAACGAAGAGGATCGAACGCTTGGGCCTCGGCCCATCCGCAAAGGCGTGGGCGATCTCGAGAATCGATACGGTGCCTGACCCATCGTCGTCGGCGCCGTTGTAGATCAGGTCACCCGGGCCGCTCCTTTTCATGCCGAGGTGATCGTAGTGCGCCCCGACCGCCACGTACTCCTCTTTGAGCTTCGGATCCGAACCTTCGACAATGGCCACCACGTTCTGCGTGTAGACGGTGTTTTCGTCGGCTGCAACCGCGAACTTTGCTGTCTTGCCCAAGATGACGACTGGGTCGCCCAACTTTTTATCGGC
Organism: Fimbriimonadaceae bacterium; assembly: GCA_034667265.1. Lineage (GTDB taxonomy): Bacteria > Armatimonadota > Fimbriimonadia > Fimbriimonadales > Fimbriimonadaceae > JANYLD01. The sequence continues at coordinate 4,179 of JAXDKF010000210.1, read as the reverse complement.
GATGCGCTTCATGAGACTGTCCAGAGTCAGTGGACTGCCCTGCAGTAGTGCCTCCAGGGCATCGGGCTTTACAATGATGGTAGGCGAGGTCGGCGGACGATCGCTGCTCCCTGGACGGACCGAGCCTCCCTCGATCGAGTTCTTGACCATATCGTCCCAGCTCGGGAGGTCATCGGTGATTAGGATGACGCCCCTGGCGCCGAGCTTCAATGCAGCCGCCTGGGGGCTCAGCACCCTGCCCGAGCGGACGTCGCGAAAGGTGACGCCCTCGGGTCGTCCTTGCACGGCCAGCAAGATCTTGCCCTTGACATCGACCTTCGAGTAAGGATCGTTGGCATCGCCCGGCTTCTGATAGCCACTCCCTACGTACACGACCTCGCCTTCGGCCGAACCCGGATTCTGCGCCTGAGCGTAAAACTGATCCCCGTACTTGAACTCCGTCCCACCTACGTTGGCCGTCGTTGCAGCAACATTGACGGCCGGTTTGCGAAGAGCCATCTTCTGGAAATAGCTGCCCTCGTCTCCCGCCGGCTTGACTCCCCACAACATGAGCTGCGCAGCGATATATTTGGCTGCCGTATTCAGTCCCCGGCTAGGTGTGTCTCTTCCCTCCAGCTCGTCCGAGGCGATGAGCTGCAAGTGAGCGAGAAGGCGGTTTCCGGTAATCGCCTCGACATTCCCAAATGCGGGCTTGTCGGTGGCCGGCGCGAGAGCTGAGAAGATGACAAGGCAAGAGGCAAAAAGAGTGCGGGGACATCGCATGCCTTGAACATTACCGGCTGCAGACGTCAACGAGCGCTGGCTTTTCTCTCAGGCGTGAATTCCCACCATTTCTTGGCCTCGCCCGTGTCGGCGTAGTGCACGGCGGCCATGAACGTGTCCAGCACGCACGGATCTTGGCGGGAGCCTGTCTGCTCGCAGAGGCGGTCATACATGGCCTGCGGATCCTGCTTGCGGAGGTCTGCCGGCTCTCTATAGCCTAATGCGTAGAGGTCCTTGGCGAGGGATGGCCCGATGTTCGGAATGGTCTGCAGGGCTTTCAGAGCAGCGTTAGCTGTAGACATGTATGGATTGTACGGGATGACGAGGTTTGGCCGCCCACATCGTTTTCAGCTGCCAAGCAAGGCGATTGGTGGCACGCCCGTGAGGCCTGCGACGCGAGGAACTCTCGTTGAAGGACATGCCGTCACCATTCAAGCCTTCAAGGCATCAATGTGAGGTTTGGGTTGCTCTTCTCGCATCCTGGAGGGTCGAAGCTGCAAGTCCTTGAGTACAGGCATTGCGGGCCCATAGCTTCCACAGCTCGTCGGCTGATCACGCAGTCTCTGAATTGGCAGCGCCAGAACGCGTGTTTGTTCAACAAGGGCCCGATTCCTGCTCCTTTCTTGGCAACTCCCGATTGTACAGTTACCTCACCGAGCGACAGGCCAACAAAATCGCATCTGGTGAACACGGGACCTAAATCGGGATTATCCTGGTAAACGTTAACTCGATCTATTTTGGTTCGTCCTTCCTCCCCTATGAAATGCACGCCATCAAAACACGAATTGCGAAATTCTGTTCCCTCAATACTGGTTTCCTTGAAGCGTCCGAATGTTAGAACCGATGCATTGAATGATCCGCCCTGTATGATTACGTGGTCAAGCAGTACCTGGCACAAGTTTTGGTTCTGAAACTCCTCCCAAGGCCCGCTCGCACGATTGCGGAGCCTCACGAATGAAGGGGCTTTCATGCAAACATCCCTTATGCTCAGTGTTTGAAAGAATACGTCCTTGAACTTTGAGTCCACTAGGTAACAGCTTGAAATGGAGAGAGTTAGGCCAGTGCAATCGATAAAAGCTAGCTCCGATACCTTTCTCATGTTCTCCCTAGATCCCTGGAGCACTTTGTGCCAAGTCGTCGGAGGCATCACTCGGCTTTGACGTCCTTCGGCACCCAGGATCTCGATGTTCATGTTATTGGCATGGATAGCAACTTTATTCGCGTTCGCATTTTCAATAAGGAGATCCGGCTGGAATTCGTCGTCTGGCAAGATCCCCGTCCGTTTAGAGCCGTTTAAGTCGAACTGTGCACCGACAAGATCGGCCTGAGAGAAGTTCGCTTGGACAAGGTTCACGTCCGAGAACTTGGACCCTCTCAAGTCTGCCCCTCTGAAGTCTGTTCCGGCCAAGTCGGTATTGGAGAATCGCGCCCCCGGGGCAAAAGCACCACGTAGATCCGCACCTCGGAGATTTGCATCTTTAACGTCGAACGCATTAAGATGCTCATTAGGGTGCTCCGACGTCCAGCCGCCCAATTTATCGCTTAAGCTTCCCCCCAAGTCGGCCACGGCAACTCTTTGAACCGAATGGAGAATAGTTGATGCGGGGGGCAGCACCTGCTCAACGAAACCATCCAGGGTACCAATACCTATGCATCCGGCGAGGAACAACACGATGCCAAATGATAGCGAGCTAGCGAATCCGCTACGAAGCTCAGTCGATTGCCAGTGGCACGCGTCAGTCTCATGTTTCCAGTTGAGGCAAGCTGCCGCACACCGCTTACCCCATCGAGCAAACAGAAGCGCAGCGGCCGCCAAAATTGCTAGAAAGGCTAGGCCGACGATCTCATGTCGATGTGAATATCGAGCCAATATGAACACCATTAAGGCGGGTATCGACGTCCAAGTTACAAAACCATAGGCCACATTTGCCAACCGAGCCATTAGCGAAATGGATGCGGTCAGTCTAGGCATGGAAGTCGAAACGTGGATACCTAGGGGAGCGAGTGCTGATATTTGATCAAGTCGAATTCCGTTTGGCTGGACGGCGGGAAGCTTAGCCAAGATTTCGCAAGCGCTTTGGTGCTTAATAATGAAATCGAGATACAATACCAATATTAGAACCGGCCCCAAAAGAAAGAGTAGTGGAAATGGAACCGTGGAGGGCACTATTGGAAGAGAGCCGATCTCAAGTTTCTTGAACAGAGCGACGTCTGGCGCGCACATGATGGTTATCAACAGCATCACCACCGCGCCAAAGAGCACTCCGAACATTTTGCGGACAGACTTGACTTGGCTGATAGCCTCCTCTAACTGAGGAGAAGACTTGAGGTATTCGGGGAGTCGAGCACCTTTGAGGTTCGCACCAGCAAACTGAGCTGCAATGAGGTGTTCACAGGTAGAAAGGTCGGCATTCAAGAGGGAAGCATCTCCGAGCCGGGTCGAGCTTAGGTCGCTGCCACTGAAGTTCAAAACTTCTAAGTCGCAGCCCCAAAGGTCTTTTCCGGCCAGGTTCATGAGTTGAACGTCCTCGTTGCTCAACAGGGTTCTTCTAAGATCACCCGTACGGTCAACCAGCTTGGGGGCTTTTGCATCCCAATGCCAATTTTGGTCAAGCCTCCAGCCATCGGAATGTCTTGGCCCCGCATCAAAGGGCCAATGGATCGGACGATACAAAAATGATAAGACTGAGCGAAAGCCACGTGAGCTTCGCCCGAGTTTGGGTCGATGAGCAGGATCGTGGACTTCCAAGCTAGGTGTTGGATCTGTTGCCTGCGCGTCAGCAACAGGGACCGACCCCGTCTTGCGGCTGACATCCTCCCGATCACGAGTGACGAGCTGTTCCATCGCGTTCAACTTCTCTTCGTTAGATGACGTTTTTCCAGTAGCATGGCGTCCCTGTCATGACCAATAGACCTATGGATAGATCACCGACGTCCCTAGTCCTTTGCAATTATCCGCCAAGTCGCAATAGACATGATGGTCCCAGAAAAGAGATGATGCGTCGGCCCTTCTGGAGCTGAGTGATGCGAACGCATCGACTAGGTCTTTAGACCTATCGATCCGCCGTCCATCCATGCATGTGCATTCTATGCATTCATCCAGCTAGGCGGTGATCAACACAAACATGGAAAGCAAGATCCTTCAAACGGTTGCAACGGAGCTCGCGGCAGTCGCATTGCTTTTCCTCATGATCCTGCTCGCCGCGCGGATCAGCATCTCGGAACGGCGCGGCAAAGGAGACAAAGACGCTGCGAGGTATGACCCTCTCGAGCACATGACGCTTAGATAAGCTCGACCTCGCCCGTCTCCATGTGGTAGAGGCTGGCGAGGATCTCCACTCTCTTCTCCTGGATTGCGCGGGAGACCGCATAGCTGTCCCTCTGGAGTTTGAACACGGTCTGCCGGGCGTTCTGGAT
>JAXDKF010000209.1:0-4488 GCA_034667265.1 Fimbriimonadaceae bacterium | reverse complement strand
ATCAGATCCTCGCCGACGCGAAGAATAAGCCTGTCGAGGTAGCGAAGCCTGACGACTCCGCCGCCCCAACCCACGCATACAATGATCCTGCTGGTGAGGCGTGGTGGACCAAGGCACTGGCGCTACGAGATCAGTATTTTGCTGCGCCGAGATTTTCGCCAGAGCGCGCTGCGGCACGCAAAGCGTTCGACGCCCATCAAGAGCAGGTGCTCGGGACTGGAAACAAATTTGACCGCATTGATGCGGCGACCGGCGAGAAACAAAAAGCTATCGCCCTAGATCTGGCCGAGCATCAGGTGGAGCCCACACCGGTAGAACCAGCGCCACCGCCTCCTATGCGGGACGTTCCGCCCGAGATAACGTCTCCTATACCGGACACTCCGCCCGAGGTAGCGCCTGTTATACCGGACGTTGCGGCCCCACTGGTCCACGTGGACTTCGGCACAGGAGAGCGGATAGATGAGAACTCTTCTCTTGAGGCACAATTTCAAAAAGCGGAGAACGACTACAAAGTCCAGCACCCCGAGCCTGTTTCCGAGAAGCCCGTCAAAACCAAGGCACCAATCGATCCCGCGCGTAAGGCGATGGTCGACGAAGCCTTTGGCAACCCCGACAACTATCAAGACCTGACCGATCTCGCCGAGAAGTACGTGCAGATGCGGAAGATCCGTAACCAAGAGGCAGGTGATTTAGTCGCCGGACTCTACCAGAAAGCACTGACCGAGCCGGGGATGGTGGACTGGAAGACGATCCGCGATCGAGCGTGGAGCCGCTTTGAAGATATTGCCGGCCGCGCCCAGAAGGCGGAAGCCGCGCGCAACGGAGCTTCGCTGGATTCTGAAGTAGCTGGAGGCACGGTCGCCGATAAGCTTGGTGAAGGCACGCCAGCCGAAGCCGCTGCTAAGACACGCGCCGAGGAGGCCCAGACCTTAATAGAAGAGCTGCGCACGGTCCTATCGCCGGAAGAACTCAAGCTGGTGGAGGACATCGCTGACGGTAACGCGGACGGAAGGCGGGCGGATGTCAAAGCGGTCAAGGAAAAGGTCCGCGCCTACCACGAGTCGAAGACGAAAGAACTCAAGGCCGAAGAGCCTGCGCTGCCTGACGAGCCGGTCAACGAACACGCGGGCGACGAGATCCCGGATGCCGACCGCAAGTATGCGATCGATCGCGCCTACAAACTTCACGCGGGTTACGAGATCGGAGATGGAAAAGACAAACGCGCCGTCTCAGTGCTCGATGCTAAAGAGTATCGCGACTTCAAGGACCGGATCGAGGAAGCCGATACTCTCGGCGAACTGGACGCGATCCACCGCGAGCTGGAAGCAAAGACACCAGCGGCCGACCGCGCCGACGATTACGCTTTTGCTGGAGATCCACTCAGCGAACTTGTTCTACGACAAGCCTCCTCGCTCGTCCGCGATCAATACCGTCTCGGAGGCCCGTTGCACGAAGCTCTCCGCCGCCTTGCCAATATCACGAAGGACAGTGGTCATCGGGAGCTTGCGATCATGCTGCAACGCGCGATTAACCGGGATGCTCGGACCCGAGTTAACTCCGCTTTCCGCAGCAAGGGCGTCACCGGTCACTATGATGCGTGGTCAAAGTTGGTGGAAATCAGCCCGTTCCAAACACCAGCGCGCCTTGAAGAAACCATTCTTCACGAGGCACTGCACGACGCCCTTCTCGCCAAGGTGCACGACTACCTTTTCAACAAGGGGAAACGACTGACCGAAACCGAACGATCGGCACTACGTCAGCTCGATGCCCTTCGACAAGACGCTCTAAGTCACGCGCCACAAGAAGTACGTGACGCTGCGGCCCGTCGAGGAGACGAGGCGGAGCGCTACCACGCGATGGTGGAGAGTAACGCAAAGACTGGCCCGTTCTACGGGCTCCTAAGTCTACGGGAATACATCAGCGAGATGTTCACCAACCCAGAGTTCAAGAAGTTCTTGGACTCGCATAAGCCACTGACAACTGCCCCCCGTGCCGAGCGCCAAACCTACTGGCAGCGCGCGATTCAGTTAATCTCCCATCTTTTCGGAGCCAAGCCCGGCTCGATCCTGCACGAGAGCCTACGCTCTTCGATGAATCTTTTCGAGCGCCCTCCGCTCCAACCCGATGAATCGGCTTTTTCGGCCGACTCGGTGGCTAGGCCCGACCTAGTAGACACAGCGCTCTCCAAGAAAAAGGATCTCCTCGACCGGGCGACCGAGCTGCGGGATCTCCAGCTCCGCAGCCGCACACTCCGCGGCGAAGAGGCAGGCAAGACGCGACCGCTCGACGAGATCGTGCGCGAGCACGCCGCTACGCCGGGAGACACAACTCTCGCGGAGAAGCTCGTAACCGAAGGCGGGATGGATAAGGCGAACGCGGCTGGGGTAGCGCGGATCTTGGAGCGGGAGATGACGCCACCACCCGTCGTGGACCCGATAGCCCAAGCCGTGAAGTCCTCGCAGGCGCTGGGTATTATCCCCGGCTACTTGGACATCAACGAACCGCTCGCCAAAATGTGGGCCCAAACGAAGAACTACTTCGGCACATTCAAACCAGGCAACTGGTGGGCCGCTTGGTATAACGCTGCGGAAACAAAGACAGCGCTTTTTGCGCGCCAGAAGGCGAACGATGTCCGCGGCTCACTTCGCGAAGCTATGCAGCGCCCGTTGAAGGGAGCTGAAGACCTCAAGACACTAGACGCGAGAGCGCTTGGGATGGTGGTTGAAGCTCAGAACGATCCCGCCAACCTCGATAAGTTTGCCTCCCAGATCACAGCCGCCCAGGCGGTGCCGGGGAGAAGCAGAGCATGGACACAGGAAGCGCGCCAAGTGTTGGACGCGATCACCCACGCCAAAAAGAACTTCACAAGGCTTGCGCCAGTCGCAGATCTTTACGCCAAGATCACCACAGACCAACACGCGCTAGAGAATGCCAACGGAGTAGCGACAAATTTCCGCAAGGGCTACGTGCCTCGCACTCAAACCAACGAAAGCGTGCTCAGCATGCCGTTCGACCGCAGCAGCGGTTCGGGCGGGACGGGGTTCAAGAAGGTGAGAAGCTTCGACACCTTGGCTGATGCGATCGAGGCGGGACGAACCCACGACAACATCAACGCAGTCACCAGCCTAGAATCACGCATCGCGAAGGGCACTCGGGTGGTGAATCTGCAGAAGTGGGCTGAGTCTGGGAAAAACATCATCGACCCCACGACTGGGATGCCGCTGGTCGCGGACCCTCTCATCACAAAGCACCCTAGCACGGGCGACTCGATAACCTCAGCGCCCCCCGGCTACCGACTGGAGATGCAGGGAAACCGGACGATCGCAGTGCATGAAGGTTACACAGGGCTTTACGACCGGCTCACCACTCCTAGTGCCATGGGCCATTCAGTAATCACTCGCGGCATTATGACTGCGGCCGGGACGGTAAAGCATGGCATGCTGCTGTTCGACACCTTCCACCTCGGTCGGCTCGCGTACTACCAAATACCGCTGCGCGGGAAAGCGACCTACGGAAAGGGATTGTTGATTCTCGACTACAGTAGTGCCGAGCTGACCAACATGGAGCGACGAGGCGAGTTACCCAAAGGCATCACAGCACGAGACCTAATCGCCCGCAAAGCAAGAGCGCACGGATTGATAAGTGCAGGCTTAAACGTCGCAGGCGCTCAAGAAGCCATCCACGCCGGGTTGGTGCGACGTATCCCGCTGGTGGGTGGGTTCAATAAACTTGTCTTCGACCAGTTTCAGCGAGGCGGGATGATGGAAACCGGACTGATAGAATTTGACCGCCAACGGGCCGCATACCCTGCCCTCAGCGACCAACAGGTCGAGCGCATGGTGGCGAAGGATCTCAATACGCGGTTCGGCAATCTTCGTAAAGAAGGCTGGCTACAAAGCGACACCATGCGCGACCTTGCGCAGCTCATCCTTCTGGCCCCGTCGTGGAACGAGGGACTGCTTAAATCAGAACTCGGCGCTGGCAAGCAGCTCATCGGGGCCGGCGTGGATCTGGCACACGGCCGGTTACGGGCGGGCACATTACTCAAAGGCTCAGGGACAATGATGCTGGGGGTGTTCGCCGCGAATCAGCTCATCAACTACATCACGCGTGGCCAGCCGACTTGGCAGAACAAAGAGGAGGGAATCAACGCCAAGATCTCGGCCTGGATTCCTGATTGGATCGGGGGCGGGCCGGGCTTCTTTCTGAACCCTCTCACCCTTCCAGCAGAATTGACCCACCAGGTCATGGAGGTGATGGACCGGGGTAAGACAAAGATGGAGGCCCTTCGCGATGTAGCCGGTTACAAATTCGGTCCCGCTCTGCGCGTGCCCTATACCTTTATGACCCGCACAGATCGCTTCGGTCGCGCCCTCAACTCCGACTGGGACGTGATGAAGGAGATGATCGCTGACGTGTCGCCACAACCTATCTCCGGCCAGTCAGTGGTCTCGGCCGTCCAATCGATTGGCAAGGGTCAAGTCACAG
>JAXDKF010000208.1:0-16943 GCA_034667265.1 Fimbriimonadaceae bacterium | reverse complement strand
TCCTCGCGGGCAAAGGAAGGGTTATTACCTGCGGCGTGGGCAAGTCCGGTCATATCGCCCGAAAGACGGCGGGGACCCTGAGCAGCACCGGCACGCCCAGCCTGTTTCTTCACGCGGCCGAAGCGGTGCACGGCGATCTGGGCATGATCACGGCCGCGGATATCGTGCTCCTCTACAGCCACAGCGGCGAGACGGACGAGATCGTCAAGCTTTTTCCGTCGATCAAGGCTATCGGCGCTCGGACCGTTTTGATTACCGGCCGGCCGGACTCCAGCGCTGGGCGCGAGGCGGATTTGGTGCTGGAAACGCACGTCGAACACGAAGCCTGCCCCAACAACCTTGCCCCGACGACGAGCACGACGGCCATGCTCGCGTTAAGCGATGCGCTGGCCGTTGCGGTGATGGAGCGGCGCAACTTCCGCAAAGAAGATTTCGCGCGTTTCCATCCAAGCGGCACGCTGGGCAAACGGCTCCTGCTGACCGTGCAGGACGTGATGAAGGGCCGCAAAGAAATGGCCGCGGTCAAGCCCGAGACGGAGATCCTTGACGTGATGATGGCGATCACCCAGGCAGGGGTAGGCGCGGCTTGCGTCGTGGATGACGACTGGCATCTGTTGGGCTTCATCAGCGACGGCGACCTTCGCCGTTACGTGGCGACGGAGAAGCGCCTGGAAGCGATCGCTTCGGAGTTTATGACCAAGTCAGTCGCCACGATCCAGCCCGAGCTGCTGGCTGTGGAGGCGTTCGAGGTTTTTCAGAACCTGCCGAAGAAGATTGGCGAGATGCCGGTGGTCGACGATGGGAAGGTTGTCGGCATCATCATGCTGAAGGATCTGCTGAGAAGCGGGATTCTTTAGGGCTCAGGGATGCGGGATGCGGGATGCGGGATGCGGGATGCGGGATGCAGGAAGCGGGATGCAGGATGCGGGATGCGGGATTTAGAATTCAGGACGGGGTTCACGCGGAGGCGCGGAGAACGCGGAGGGTTTCGCTAGCTATCCTGCAGGAGTCGTTGCCGCCGGTGTTGCAGCCACGATGTCCAGCGCCTGATCCGCGAGCTTGACGTTCTCGCGCTTGTGCTCGGGGTCTGAGTAGATCAGATACTCCCGGATCGCCTGGAGTTGGAATTCCGAGATCGCCTTCGAGCCGATCACGCCCGTTCGATGCGCCTCGTCGATCAACAAGTACATCTGCATGCGGAAGGCGTTGCCCGCCATCGTGCGGAAAAGTGCCTTGCGCTCTGGCTCCTGCGGCTCATAGCGGATCGCGTTGCGATGGGCGACGAACTCGGAGAAGTCCATCACAAAATTCTGCTTCTTGCCCTCAGGCATGGCTGTCGGATCGAAGCTCTGAACAAGCTGCTTCCGCGTGACCATGAAACAATTGTGGAGCGCGTAGTTGCCGTCCGTGTAGAGGCCCAGCGTGAAGTAACGCGCGTTCCGCGTGTTCTGATCTCCCGGCGTGCGTTGCAAGCCCTGATCTTGGAGCCAGCCTAGCCACATCCAAGGCGTCTTGATCGCGCGCATTTGGTCTGGGAAGGGCAGCTTCGTGCTGATGGTCTGCATCACCTCGTCCGGCATGCCTTGGGTTTCCGTATCTAAGCCTTCATTCAGCGCCGCATACTCGCCGACCTGCCAGAACGGATTCGGCACTTCGCCCTTGGTGAGGTATCCAAACTCCACGCGGCCCGAGCGGTTTGCGTCTTTGATGCCCAACAGCTTCTCTCTGAGGAGGTGTTGGCCGACGAGCATCGCCTGGTATTTATGATACGAGAACTCGTTGGAGAACGGCATTGCGGTGAACGGCTTGGTGTGGTCCGGAACCGCGTTGTAGAGCTTCCAAAGATTTGCGTCGGTCGGCTCTGCGATGTATGCGTCGACCAGCTCGAACCACTGCTTTTCCTTCGCTGGGTCAGGTGCGCAGGGAAGGTCGGTCATCCAGTCGGCAACCGTGCCATGGTCCTCGCCGTGAAAAACGTCTTCCGACCAGCGATTCATCGGGATGCCGATCTTTAGCTCGCGGGCGTCGAGAGAGAGCAGCTCGTCCTTTGCCTTCTTCGCTTTTTCCAGCGAATCGATCCGGTCCACCATCAGAGTGGGTAGCTGCGTGAGCAAACTTTTTCCGAAGGCTAGATCGCGGTCTCGGGAGGTGGCGCCTGCAAGGACGGTAGCGCCGGGTTGAAGAGGCCGCACTGAGTTGGGATCAAGTGGCTTCTCGATTCCGAACTTCTCACGGGTCGCATGGATCAGGGCGATGATCTTGGTCGCGTTGGCCCCGTCGACGTGGGCGAGAGCGCGGCGCTTGATGGTCTCGTCGTTGAAATCGAAAAGCGCGAGGTCGAACGCATCGGGAGAGTGGCAGCTCGAGCATGCCGAGTTGAACTTGCCGCCGGGAGTTCTCCAAGCCGCAAGGCCCTCGGAAAAGACCTTCGATTCTTCCGCTTTGGGCTTAGCCGGCTCGCCATCAAGGGCAAGGGCGACTAACCACGGCGCAAGGAGGGCAGCGGCGGTCAGGACCCAACGGGACGGGCGAAAAGGCGAGGCAGTCTGCATGCGAGAGGCTCTCTATTAGCTTAACGCCTAATCGGGGCTGCTTGTAACGGTGAAGGGCGTTGCTACCACTCAACCCTCAGGCGAGCGCAGGGATCTCGGTGGCGAAACGGATGCCGAAGCCGTCGGGGTCGAGCACGGTGAAGTCCCGCAGCCCGTAGTATCGATTCTCTATTGGCATGTGGACCGCGGCCCCAAGGTCCAGGCATAGCTGCCAGCAGGCGTCCACGTCCGGCACCAAGATCCGGACGTTGCCCGCCGGGATCTTGGGAGGCTCGTAGTCGCTCCGTTCGTCCAGGAAGAGGAGGCACCCCTCCCATCGAAGCTCGACGAAGAACTCCTCCGTGCGCACCAGCTCGAAGCCGAGAGCTCGGTAGAAGCTCGTCGATCGGGCGATGTTTCGGCACGTGACCTCGAGCACGAGCGGCCGTTCGGGCGGAACGTGGGGCATGGGAATAGGATACGGGGCCGAACGACGACGGGCGAAGCCTTGAGTGTTCAGCCTTAAGTGTTAAGGTAACGGCGTCTTGGTGCCGGTCCGGCTAGCTTGGTTCCTGCCGGCTTAACCCTCAAGGCTCAAGGCTTAACACTTCGCCGTCCCGTCTACACTTCAGGAACATGGTCGAAGGCGATCCAAAGGGATTCATAGTCCAAGGCGCTTGCCTCCTGCATACGGGCACGCTGGAGAGGATCGACCCGGACGCCGTCGCGAAGGCCATCCACAGCACGGACCGCACGACCTGGGTGCATCTCCGGATCGAAGATGTTGACAAGGGCCGAGAGTTCCTCCAACACGAGCTGAAGCTAGACCCGCTCACGGTGGAAGACGCTTTGAGCGACACCGAGCGCCCCGCCCTTAAAGAGACGCCAAATTACATTTTCCTATCCGCGGCCTCGGTCGAAGACGCGGGCACCGGCGAAGAGTTTATCGACGTCGCGTTCTTCGTCTTCGAGCACTCCCTTGTCACGGTGGTGAAAAAACCGGCGCCCAGTTTTGAGGAGTGGTTCGATCGCTGGTGCGAGCGCGCGCCCAACTTTGGAAACCATCCCGCCTATCTCCTGCACGCCATGCTCGACGCGATCGTGGACAACTACTTCCCGGTCATGGACAAGCTCGAAGACCAGGTGGAGTCGCTCGCCGACATGGTCTTCACCGGCCGAGGCATGCACCTCCAAGAGGCTATGGTCATGAAGCGCCGGCTCCTGGAAGCTCGCCGAAAGATCGCCCCGATCCGCGACGTGATCAACGGGCTGCTGCGCCGGGATGTGTCGTTCGTGCCTGCCGACGTCAAGCCGTACCTGCAGGACGTGTACGACCACACGCTGCGCATCGCGGACATCGTGGATGTTAACCGCGACACCCTCGCCACGCTGTTGGACGCGCACCTTGCGGTGGTCTCAAACAACCTCAACGTGGTGATGCGGAAAATGACGGTCTACGCGACGATCTTGATGACCATGTCACTGGTGGCGGGTGTGTACGGCATGAACTTCCACTACATGCCCGAGCTGCAGTGGCGGCTCGGCTATCCGTTCGCGATCGGGCTGATGGTGGTCCTCGGCGCGATCGAGTTTTGGCTGTTTAAGCGGAAGGATTGGCTCTGAGCTGTTGGCTGTTAGCTGTGGTCCGAACGCCATCAAACAAAATGCCTCAGAACTCATCAGCCTACAGCGCACAGCTCACAGCCCACAGCTACTGGGGTCCGCCGCTGACTTCCGGGATCGCTCGAAGCTCGGAAGGCACGAGGCCGAGATACTCCTTCACGGATTCTCGCAAACCTTGCGTGGTGCCGAAGCCGCAGGTAGCCGCAACCACGTCCACCGCCGCGTCGCTCGTGACGAGCATGTCCACCGCGGCTTCAGTGCGGCACCGGTCCACGTACTCGTGGAAACCGTAGCCGACCATCGCCTTGAACACGCGAGAGAAGTGGAAGGGTGAATAGCCGGCCGCGTCCGCGGCATCCTTCAAGGGCCAGGGCAGGGAAGGATTGCTCCGCACCCGGGCCGTAAGCTCCTTGACCGTTTCCGGCAAGGTCGTGGGCACGGCGGCGAGTTGCACCTCGTCCACGGAAATCATAAGCCGGGCGATAAGTTCGTAGGCCGCGGAGAGCATCATGGGCTCCGCGATTTCTGGGGGCCCGCTGCGGGCTTGCTCGAAGCGCCCGTAGGCGTCCAGCAGGTGGGGATCGATGGGCTTGCAGGCGACCTGCCGCGTGCTGGATTGGCTGCCGCGTGTCGCCGCTTTGCTGGTCGCCCATGCGTCCAGAAGCGGGGTCAAAAGTTGGTTCCAGGCGAGCACTTGAAGCGCGTGGTCTCCACGGGCGGCTTGCACGATCAGCCGGACCCCTCCACGCAAATACGTGACGCTCCTTGGCGGCACGATGATGAGCTTGCTTTGGGGCGATGTGCGCGCCAGCATGGAGCCCTTTGTGTTGAAGCAGAGCACGCTTATGCCGGGGGGAACCGAGACCATTCCAGCGACGGTCCGCGTGACCTGGCCGGTTATCGATTCCAACCGAAGCTGCTGGATGTTGGCGGCCTCGGTACGGCGAAACGTCCCATTTGGACCGCAGTCAAAACGGATGTCTAGGATCGCTTCGGAATCTGGGTGCCGCAACGCCACGAACCCTCCCTCGGGTGCTGACAAGTGTACATCACGTCTGGTTAGGTATTGCGGCCCGCCGCGCAAACTTTGTTGCCCTAAGTTCTCCTTACTCGGGTATTAAGAAGTGTGCCCCGCAAGCTCTCTGTAGCAGTCGTCGGCGCGACCGGAGCCGTCGGTCGCGAGTTCCTGAGGATCTTCGAGGATCGCGATTTTCCCGTGGGAAACCTGAGGCTATTGGCCAGCGAGCGATCCGCGGGAAGGCAGCTTGCGTTCAAGGGCGAGCAAACCTGCATCGAGGTGGCGGAGCCAGGCTCGTTCCAGGGCGTCGACGTCGCGTTCTTCAGCGCTGGCGCTTCTCGGTCACGTTCCTTGATCCCGGCTGCGTTGGAGGCCGGGGCGATCTGCATCGATAACTCCAGCGCTTTTCGCATGGACGCGGACGTGCCCCTCGTCATCCCGGAGATCAATTGGGATGCGGTCAAGCCCGAGCATCGAGTGTTTCCGGTTGCGAATTGCACGGCCATCGTGCTCTGCATGGCCATCGCGCCTTTGAGAGCGCTTGGGCAGATCGATCGCGTGGTGGTCAGCACGTACCAAAGCGCAAGCGGTGGCGGCGCTGCGCTGATGCAGGAGCTCGAGGATCAGACGCGCGCGGTTCTGGAAGGAAAGGCGGCGGAGCCCAAGGTCCTGAAACAGCCCTACGCGTTCAACTTGTTCAGCCACAACACCGCGATCAACGAGCATGGCTACAACGAGGAGGAGTGGAAGGTCATCCAGGAGACACGCAAGATCCTCGGCATGCCCGAGCTGAGGTTGAACGTCACCTGCGTGCGTGTGCCGGTGATGCGGGCGCACAGCGAATCGGTCACCGTGGAATTCAAGGGGTCGGCGCCCAGTGAGGAAGCGGTTAGAGAGGCGTTGGCGGCTGCGCCGGGTGTTCAGGTGATCGATGACAGGGCGGCGAACAGATTCCCCACACCGCTCGATGCTTCTGGAAAGGAAGACGTATTCGTCGGGCGCATAAGGAAGGATCTCTCGCATCCGTCGGCGATTTCGCTATTCGTATCGGGCGACCAACTTTTGAAGGGCGCGGCGCTGAACGCGGTTCAGATCGCGGAGAAGCTCATCGAGACGGGCAGGCTTTGACGAAGAGCGTTGAGTGTTGAGTGTTGAGCCTCAAGCCTTGAGCCTCAAGCCTCAACCTACCAACGGATGCCTAGGAACGAGCGTCGCTTCTTCTTTTTCTTGGGCTTGATCTCGTTGGCCGCCATGTAGCCCATCTCCTGATCGACTGAGTTGCCGGACCGGCGAATGCTTCCGTCTCGGCCGTAATCGGTGTTGAGCGCGGATCTCTCGGCCGCCTCGCGTGCAAGCTGTTTCCGCTCCTCTTCCTTTGCCCACCGATCCAACATTTGCTTGCGCCACTCACGGTTGGCCTCGATCTCGCGTTTCTCAACCGTCGACGCCGGCTGTTCTCGGGATTCTCGCCGCACGACGAAGTTGAGCTCGTGGCTTTCGCGTGAACGCGTCGCGACTTGGCTCAGCCGCTGCGGCTCGACACGCGGTGACTTGGGCATGTAGACCACGACCGGCAAGCGCCGGCGCTCGATGTCCGTCTTCTTGGGCGTTCTCGCCACGACGGTCGGCGTCTGGATGAAGCGAGGTGCTCTGGCCATTCTTCGCTCGAGCGGCTGCGCCGGCTCGTAAAGCGCGTCGGTGCTGCGGCGGATTCGCTTTCGGCTAAGAGCCTCGTAAGGCGTCTTGCTGAGAGCTGAGACCTTGGAGCTTCGAGGTTTAGGAATCGCTGCGACGGGGTGAGCGATAGGCTGGGCCTTGACTACGATCTCCGGTGGGCCAGGCTTGTCCACCTTGATCGCTTGCGAGCGGTTCTCCGTGAGCATGGAGGTTGTGAAGCTCGGCGCGCGAGCTCCGATTCCGTTCGTCGCCACGTATGCGAGCAACGCGGCCAGACCACAAAAAAGCACCAGAGCCAAAGCTAAGTTCTTCATCTCTCCCTTTGTTATTAGTCAGTAGATCTGACGCCGAGGGGCCAGGTCAAATTACTGGCATTTTGAGCCTAGCCGCTTGGAACCTATGGATCACGCCTCGGCGTCGAACGCGGTGACATCCAAGGTAGAACCCCAACACCATGTCTGAGCTCCGGTATCACCCCTTTCTGGATCAGTGGGTCATTACCGCGACTCATCGCCAGGACAGAACGTTCCTGCCGCCCGCCGACTATTGCCCCCTGTGTCCGACCAAGCCGGGCGGTTTTCCCACCGAGATCCCGATGCCCTCTTACGACATCGTGGTGTTCGAGAATCGGTTTCCCTCGTTGCAACCCCATCCTGCGGTTCCCGCGGTGGAAGGGAACCCCATCACGCCGGTCAGGCCGAGCAGCGGAGTGTGCGAGGTGGTGTGCTATTCGGACGATCACAATGCGACGTTCGCCACGCTCCCGTTCCTGCAAGTGCGAAAGCTGACCCGGGTGTGGCGCGAGCGCTTTGAGGAGCTTTCTGCCCGCTCGGACGTGGAGTACGTGTTCATCTTCGAGAACAAGGGCAAGGAGATCGGGGTGACTCTCAGCCATCCGCACGGGCAGATCTATGCGTATCCGTTCATTCCTCCAACACTTCGAATCGAGCTGGATTCGGAGCGGCGTCATTTTGAGAAGCACGGGAGGCCCTTGATGGGCGATTGGTTGGCGGTGGAGCTGTATGGCCACGCCTTTCCGGAAGATGTGCACGCGGAGGCGGTTCTGGAGGAGGTCCTTTTGACCGCGCATCCGGGCGCGAAGTCAGAAAAGCCGACGGGCACCGAGCCGGGAGAAAGGCTGGTTTGGGAGAACGACACGTTTGTTGCCATCGTGCCGTTCTTTGCGCGATATCCGTACGAGGTGCACGTCGCGCCGCGGGAGCATAAGCGGTCCTTGGCGGACATGGACGCCAAGCATTTGGACGACCTCGCCGAGATCCTTCTCGTGGTCACGCGGAAGTACGACAAGCTGTTCGGGTTCTCGATGCCCTACATCATGAACATGCACCAGGAGCCGTCGCTGCCGGGCTTCGAGTTCGACTGGTTCCATGTGGAGTTCTATCCGCCGTATCGGACGGCGAACAAGCTGAAGTATCTCGCCGGGAGCGAGGCGGGCGCGGGGGCGTTTATTAACGACACCCTGCCGGAGGTCACGAGCAAGACGCTGCGGGATTTGGATGTCGGGCCGGTTCGCTGAAAGCTTTTTACCCTCAACCCGGTGGGGCGGGTTGAGAGATAGTCAGCCGGAGGTCACGAGCAAGACGCTGCGGGATTTGGAGATTGGGCCGGTTCGCATCAACCGCTGCCATGCTATCCCTCAACCCGCCCCACCGGGTTGAGGGTCAAGAAGATGCCTTTCGGTGAGGTCAGGGTGCGTTCCCCACTTCACGTGCTCTGACGAGCTTCAGTGACAACTGATCGGCAGTCGCGTATCGCTCTACCATCGGGGGAGTTATCGCGATTCCTGTATCGGGGCGCCATAAGCCGCCTTTATACATCCACGCGCTGGACCACGCATACTCGCGGTCCTCTGAGCAAAGACCGGCTCGCACTGGATTCCGATGGATGTAGCCGACCTTCTGCGAAAACGTGTCGCCCCCATCGACGCCAATTGATCTAAAGCCGACCATCCAAAACTTTCGCTCATTCAGCCCAGTCTGAGGGCTCAACTGCGCGTGGACGCGCGGAGAGAGATGCGGCAGAATTCTTCTCGCGGCATTCGATTTGATCTGTCCATAAGCCAGGACGGCGACTTGCCCTCTGGCGGGCGGGCCAAGAAGTGGATGTGGTGGCTCATGACGACGAACGCGTGCAGTTGCGCTCCGTAGTGGCTCAGGTCGTCCAGGAGGCTTCACGCCATGAGATCTTTCATGGCCGGCTCGGCGAAGGCATGCGCGAAATTGAGGCAAGTGGTCGTGAAGAAGACGGAGTGACCTTCAGAACGTCGATTTTGGTAGTGCTTGTAGGGAGACCGTAACACCGCTTGTGACTTCTACCCTCAACCCGGTAGGGCGGGTTGAGGGATACCTCGGATCGTTAGAACTGCTCGGGAGTGAGGTCTCTGAAGCGGTTCTCCCGCTCACCGCCGCGCTCGAGGAGTACCGCGTCGGGCTTCAGATCGCCGACCTGCTCGTCGTCTTTCTCCTCGTTCTCGGGATCGAGGGAGGCGGCCCAGATCTCCTTGAGCTGCTCCACCGCTTTCTCAGGCGTGGTCTTCAGATTGAAGTCCGCGAGTTTCGTTCGGAGGTTGTTTTGGATGGTATCCGTGCCGGCGACGAAGGCGTGACGGCGGGACACCGTGAAGTTGCCGTCGTAGTCGAGCGTGTAATAGAGGTCCTCTTCGGGGTTCATGTGGACCTCGCCGAAGAGGGCTCGCGCGACAAACGGCGCGGTTTGGAAATCGGCGAACGCCCGCTTGAGGGGGCCGCTCAGTGCCGCCGCGACCCGCTGAATGGTGACGTCCTGCTCGCTGCGGTTGTAGCCTTCCTGGTGCGTGAACTCGACCGCCGCGGTGCGAAGCGACTCCACGTCCGACTGCTGTCCGATCGCGGCGAAAATCAGGCGGTCGTAGATCTCATAGATCTTGCGAGCCTGCCGCCGGTAGGTCAACACGAGGATGCCGGCATCGATGGAAACCGCAATCGCCGGCGAGCCCTGCGACAACTTGCCCTCGATGTACGAGGCCCGGTTGCCCATGCTCTCCTGCCAGTCGTAGGGAGTAAACACGGATTGATTGTGACTCCTTCGGGGGGAGTGTAAATGGTAAGTGGTAAATGGTAAATGGTAAATGGCCCGGACCCGGTTTCGCTGTGGGCTCTTACGCTATGGCGCAGGCTGGTGCGAATGCGCGATTGTCATCCGCCCATTTACCATTTACCACTTACCATTTACAGCCGCGAAGCGGCTACGACCCCATTCCCGGCCGCCAAGGCTTGAGGCGTTGGAGCCAGGTCTCGAGCAGCTTCCCGACCTTGCCCAACGACTCCGCCGAACACTTGTCCGCGGTGTCCGTGGTCTTGTGCCAATCGGGGTAGTCGAAGTCGATGAGGTCGATCGTCGGGATGCCGCCGATTTGGTTCAGCGCGAGATGATCGTCCAGGATGTTGTACTTCTGAATGGCAGGGAACGTGTCTTGCAGTCCAACGGCTTTCGCGTGCTTGTACAGAGCTTTCATCAGATCGGGAGCCGCTTGGACGCTGTTCTGCTCCATCGGCACCTCGAGGTCCTTGTCCCCGAGCATGTCCAGCAGGATCCCGTAGGTTGGGCGGGGAAGCGGCTGCTCCCTGGCGAACTTGATCGCGCCGAGAAACATTTCGTCATCTTTGGGGCCTAGGTCTTCGCCATCGGTCATGAGATACATCACGCCCACCGGGGCCGCTCTCTGCTTGAGCACGCGCATGAGCTCCAGCATGATCGCGACGCCGCTGGCGCCGTCGTTGGCGCCCGAGATCGGCTGCTTCTTCAAGACAGGATCGGTCTCTTGGTCGGCGGTTGGGCGGGAGTCCCAGTGGGTGACGATCAGCACGCGGATGGATGAATTCTTCCAGTTCTGCTCGCCGATGACGTTCTGCATCTTCATCGTCTTGCCGGTCTGGCTCCACTTGTGCTCGAACGGCTGCTCGTATACGTTGTCGCACCACTTCTTCATCTCGGTGACCATGTACTGGCGGCACTTCTCGTGGGCTTCCGTTTCCGGCACGCGAGGTCCCATATCCGTCTGCGCGACGAGGTGGGTCCAAGCCTTGGCCTGGTCGAAGTGCTCAATGACGACGGGAGCGGCGACCTGCTTAGGCTTGGCGAGGGCGACCGTGACGGCTTTGCGCTTGACGACCTTCGCTTTGGGTTTCGGCGGCGCGTGGATCTTCCGACGAGGCCCTTGGCTATAGGCAAGCCCGCCGACTAGGGCGAGGCAGACCAGCGCGGCGAGGTATCGGTGGCCGGCTTGCCACGAAGGACGCTGTCCACGGTTGCGCCGGAGAGTGTTTGAGTGATGTCCGCCTTGTCCCATATCTTGAAGTATCCAAATCCCCCGCGACCCAGCCTGGCCGGCATCGCGACGGTGTAAGTTCGGCTGTTCTCGATGGGGGCGCCTGACGCGGTCGCGCTCTTGACTCGCTGGCCGATTGGCGCCGAGCCGTTGAACGTGACTTCGAAGCCCGAGAGCTGTAGGAAGCTCGAATTCGGCATCGGATGCACCGACAGCGACCGCTCGAACGCTTGCTTGAGCTGTGACCCGGTGAGCTTGACCACCACGATCTCGTCCGAAGAGAATTCGAAGAGAGCTGCAAGGTTGTCCCGCTGGGTGGTGGCTTTGAGCAAGCCGGCCGCTATAAAGGCTCCGTCGGTGTGGGCCGAGCTTCTGAGCACGTCGGCCGCTGCCTGGGCAGGCCCGTAGGCGCCAAGCTCAAACGGCTGCTGAGCGAGGGCGGCAACAGGCGAGAGGCACATGGCCACCGCGCAGACGGACCAAAACTTGGGCTTCATTTCCTTTCGAGAACGCCACTATTCTGACTTGGAACAAGGGTAGGCGTTACCGCTATTTACGCAATATCGGGGCCAATGGACGCCCGGGAACTCGGAACTCGGAACTGGGAATGCGGAACTTGGGTCCGCCGAACCTCTGCTTCTGAAGTTCCGAGCTCCGCGTTCCGAGTTCCGCGTTGGCTTTAGCCCTCGACTTTAACGCCCATCTGCCGAGCCGAGCCCGCCACGATCTTCATGGCCGCTTCCTCGTTGTCCGTGTTGAAGTCGGGCATCTTGAGCTTGGCGATCTGGCGAAGCTGCTCCTTCTTGAGCGTGGCGACCTTGTCGGTCTTCGGGTTGCCCGCGCCCTTTTCGATGCCGGCCGCTCGCTTGATGAGGTCGGTGGTCAGGGGCTGCTTGATCTTGAAGGCATAGGAACGATCCTCAAAAACTGTGATCTCAACCGGCATGACGTAGCCCATCTGCGGCGCCGTCTGCTCGTTGAACTTCTTGAGGAACTCCATCATGTTGATGCCGGCCTGACCCAAAGCGGGGCCGACGGGCGGGGCGGGAGTACCCTTCCCTGCGGGGATGTTGAGCTTGATGTTGTGCGTGACTCTCTTAGCCATCTGATAAATCCTTTGGTGGGTTGGGCAGGAGAGAGGGAAGCATCAACCTGCGCGAAGAGCCATTTTACCCCGGGAGTCGCGTTTTGACAGATGGGAGATATTTGGCCGGTCCGTCGCTGCGAGTTCCCAGTTCCGCGCTCAGCCGTTCGGTGTGCCAAACTCAACGGAGCAATGCCCGTTGTTTCTCTTCGAATTCCTCAGATTGGAGAGGGCCTGCAGGAGGCCCGTCTCGTGGCCGTTCTGAAGCAGCCCGGAGACTTCGTCAAGCGCGACGAGCCGATCTACCAGATGGAGACCGATAAGGCCGTCATGGACGTCGAGTCTCCCTACGAAGGCACGCTGACCGAGTGGCTGGCCCCGGTCGACACGGTTCTCCCGATCGGCGGCGAGGTGGCCAAGATGGATGTGGCCGAGGCAGTCGAAGAGGCCCCCGCTCATGGGCATGCCGCAACGGCATCCGGAGCGCAAACCGCGGTGGCTGCAGGGCCCGTCGCTGCGCAGGCAACTTCGGCTTCCACTGGGCCCGCCCGCAATGCAGACGTACCGCCGCGGACGAGGGCCTACGCCAAGGAAAAGGGCATCGCCGACGACGTGCTAGGCACCATCCCAGCCGCAGGCTCGAAGCTCATGCCGGCCGACATCGACGTTTTCATCGGCAATGGCGGAGCCAAGGCGCCCGTCGCGGCCAAAGCCTCTTCCGCGGCAAGCGGCAAATATGCAGACAGCGCCGTTTCCGGCAAGCAGCGAGTGCTCAACTCGCGTATGGTGCGGGCGAATCAGCTCGTAGTGCCGGGAACGATCTCGTGCGAGATGAACTGGGAGCCGATCGAGCAGCTTCGCGCGCAGGTCAAGGCGAGCGGCGATTCTTTCAAGCCCTCCGCGTTCACCATGTTCGCGTTCGCAGTGGCGCGCGCTCTCAAGGATCACCCCGCCTTCCGAACCACGATCCCGAACGACGACACGTATCGCACGTACATCCACGCGCAGCTCGGCATTGCGGTGAGCCTCGATAGCGGCGACTTGGTCACTGCGGTGGTGGAAGACGCGGATGCTCTGACCTGGAAGGATTTCGCGCAGAAGTCGCGAGAGAAGATCGACCTCGCAAGGTCCGGAAAGGACCAAGTCAATGAGGCGGTCACGATTTCGCTGACCAACATGCAGAACTTCGGCTTGCGCGACGCGGTCCCTGTGGTCGTCTCGCCGTCCATGGCGACTCTGTTCATTGGCGAGGTCTACAACGGCCTTTCCAACGAGAAGCCGGGCGAGATGAAAGTGCAGCGGCTCGTGACCCTCGCCTTGACCTTCGACCACCGGGTGGTCAACGGAGTGGGCGCGGCCAACTTCCTGAACGCGGTCAAATCGAACGGCGAGCGGATCGGGGAACTCGTTGGCTGATGTAGCGATGCCAGATCCGAGATCCCGCAGGCCTGTGATCGGCATCACCGTCAACGCCAAAGAAGAGCCGGCCGATAAAACCGGCGGCAAGCTTTGGCTCAACTGGAATTACGCGCAGGTGGTCGCGGACGCGGGCGGCATCCCCATCCTCATTCCGCCGCAGGCGGACATGAAAGAGCTCTCGAAGATGATCGACGGCTGGCTCATTCCGGGCGGGGAAGACATCGACGCGAAGCACTTCGGCGAAGAGAACCACCCGGCCGTCAACACGATCGAGGATGAGCGATTTCACGCGGAAGCCGAGCTTTACAAGCACCTCGATCCCAACACTCCGGTCCTCGGCATCTGCTACGGATGCCAGTTCATCAACGTCCAGCGCGGCGGCAAGCTGATCCAGCATCTTCCGGACATCGTTGGGCACGACCAGCACTCCGGCGGAACGCCCCAGAACTACTTGCTCAGATCGGGTTCCAAGCTGCAGGCGATCGTCGGCTCGGAAGTGGCCAAGGGCAAGAGCTATCACCACCAGGCGGTTGGCGCCATCGGCGCAGGGCTGGACGTTGTTGCGGAGCACGAGGACGGAATGGTGGAGGCGCTCGAAGCCACGGACCGGCCCTGGATGATCGGCGTGCAGTGGCACCCGGAGCGCACTTTCTCCGATCCGTCGTCGAAGAGGCTATTTGAGGCTTTCATTTCCGCCGCGCGCGATTACTCATCCAAGAGGTCTGCGGCGTGAGACGGTTTGTAAACGGAGAGGAGGTGGAGCTCGATCCCTCTGCCGCTACCGTGTCCAAGCTGCCGGATCGGCTGATCGTTCACGGCGCCGAGGGTTCTTTCAGCGCGGTCGCGGTTAGATCGGGCGATAAGGTGCTCGTGTCCTACAAGGGCAACGTCTACACCGTGGAATCGGCCCGGCCGCGAGCACGAGGCGCTTCCGCCGCAGGATCGGGCGAGCTGCGCGCGCCGATGCCCGGGCAGATCGTGGATGTGCTCGTGGCTGAAGGCGACAAAGTCACGAAAGGGCAGAAGGTGCTTGTGTTGGAAGCCATGAAGACGCAGCAGCCCTTCACCGCCCCGTTCGACGGTGTTGTGGAGAAGCTGAGCGTGGCCAAAGGGCAACAGGTAGCCGAGGCCGCGGTCCTCGCCGTGATCAAGGCGGCGGAATAGATGGTCCGCATCATCGAGGTCGGGCCTCGCGACGGGCTTCAGAACGAAGCCGTTCCTATCCCGACTGACGCCAAGCTCGCGTTCATCCATGCCTTGATAGCTGCCGGCCTGAAGGAGATCGAGGTCACGAGCTTCGTTTCCCCGAAGTGGGTGCCGCAACTCGGAGATGCTGCGGAGCTTTGGGAGGGGATTTCACGCGGAGACGCGCAGAAGGCCGGCGTAAAGTTCTCGGCCCTCGTGCCAAACGCGAAGGGGCTGGAAAGGGCGATAGAGGTCGGCGTGAAGAGGATCGCGCTCTTCACTGCCGCGAGCGATGCCTTCACCCAGAAGAACATCAACATAACGGTCGACCAGTCGCTGGAGGTGTTCGGTCAGGTTGTTGAAGAATTCAGAGCGAAAGTGCCGGGCGGATGGGTGCGAGGCTACGTCAGTACAGCCTTCGAGTGCCCATATGCCGGCCGCATCTCACCCCCCCAAGTCACTCGAGTGGCAAGGGCACTGATGGACATGGGGGTTGACGAGCTGAGCATCGGCGACACGATCGGCGTGGCCGCGCCCAAAGAGGTCGTCGTTCTAACAAAGGCTCTTCTGGACGTTGCGCCGAAAGAGAAGATCGCCTATCACTTCCACGACACCCGCGGGACCGCGGTCGCAAACGTCGCGACGGCGCTGGACTTGGGCATCGAAGCTTTCGACTCGTCGGCGGGCGGTCTTGGCGGATGCCCGTATGCGCCGGGCGCGGGTGGCAACTTGGCCACCGAAGACCTTATTTATTTCCTGGAGCGTTCGGGGATGCCGACCGGTGTAGACCCGACCCGCCTGGCCCAGGCTTCGCTGCCGATCCTGGAGCTGCTGGGGCGGCCGCCCTCGGCGAAGGCTCAGCTAGCGTCTCTGGCTCGGGCTTCCGACGCGACATGCTCCACATGATCAGCCCGACGCAAAGGGCCGCGACCACTCCAGTTGCCATCCACTCGTCTCGCGAAAGCTTGAAGTAACTCCAGTTGGCGATCAACACACACGCCCCGATCGGTACAAGGGCTGGCAGTGCGATGTTGAACATAAGCACGGCCAACATGTACAGAACTAGGACCGGGATCATGAGCGCCAACGTGCGCCGCGCGTTCATCTGGAACTTGAAAAGGACGACGAAGAACGCTGCCAGGAAGAGCAGATCGGCGGGACCGATGTAGGTCAGCACCTCAGCCTTGCCGGTCGGCGCTTGGGAACTGGCGACTGGAACTTGAGCCGCCACGCTTGTAAACACTTTCGGCGCTGCCTTCATCACCTGATTCGTGATCCCCGCTGGCGTGAGGACCAAGTAGATGTCGAACGCCGCACCGAAGATCGAGACCGGAATCAGCAGGTTTTTGTCGCGCAAGCCAAGGCCAAGCAGCGCGCCTAGCCCGACACACCACATCGCAAGTCCCATCTGCGATATGGCATTGGAAATGCCCGAAACTGAACCCACAGTGTTCCCCGTGAGAACGCCGAATACCCCCTGGATGAGAATTCCCCCCAACAAGAAGTAGAGGGCATGGCTCACCTTCCAGCGACTGTTCGCTCCAAAGAACTCGGCCAAGACCAGCAGCGAGAAAAAGAGCACGGCCAGAGAGAGCTTGAGCGTGGAGCCTAGCGCAACATGGCCCAGAACAATGCTTATCCCAGCCAGGGCGCCAAGGGCCCCTAGGAAGGTCCAGTAGCCGCCGGGGAGGGATGGATCGGGCCGGGTCGCCCGGTCCTCGACAGGCTCGACAACGCTCATCGAAGCACGGCGCCCGACGTCAAAGAGCGCTCCTTATGTCCAAGAACTCTGGCATAGACTTGTAAAACATCATCTGCCATCTCGGCTGTGCCGTGCATCCGGACGAACCGCACGGCGCCCTCGCTCAGGCGGGCCAACAGGACGTCGTCGCTCATGACCTCCAGCACCTTGTCCGCGAACGCGGCGGCATCGTTCTTCACTGTAAACCCGTTTTCGCCTTCCACGATTCCGGCGCTCGCGCCGCCGCCCGCCACCGCCACGGCCGGCACGCCGTACGCCATCGCCTCCTGCACCACAAGGCCCTGCGTCTCGGTGATCGAGCTGAACACGAACAGATC
>JAXDKF010000207.1:0-5097 GCA_034667265.1 Fimbriimonadaceae bacterium | reverse complement strand
GCGAAAGAAGGCGGCTGCCGAAGAACTGTCGCGATTGTATGCGCCCTTGTTGTTGCGCCTACGGGCTGAGGATTCGCGTGTGGTGTTGGAGGGCTGCCTGCACAACAGCCTCGAGGGCGTTTCAAGTGTAGCGAAGCTGGAAGCCTTTGATTTATTTAGCGGAAGCAAATTGACTTCGCTTGAAGGTTCAGCGACGCTGGAGCGGGAAGGTCGCGCACGTTTGCTGAGTTGCATTATTCCGGCGCCAGGAGCTTTGGAATGGCGCGGGGAGTTTGGCGGAGCCGAGGTGACCGCTGTCATCGGGAGCACAGACGCTTACGAGGGAGAGATGTAGCCTCACGAGCTTGTTTCCGCGATGCCCGGCCGCGTGTGCTGCTTGGCTCCTGAGGCATGGGGTCCCGCCTTTCTCCAAAAGGGAACCGGCCGCAGAGAAAAGAGTCAAACCGAAGCTGAATGAGCCTCATCATTGCCGCTGTCGTGCTGCAGGCCGGGTGGTCGGCGCCGGCGCAAATGGCCCGCATCAAGAAGGAAGACGACGCGTTCTTCCGTCATCTTCCCAAGAACAACAAGAAGAGGGAAGAGGCTATCGCGCTGCACCTCCGCCTCCCCATGCACGAGCGCATTTTGGAAGGCTGGGCGCCGAGCTACGAATCCAAGGGTCAACCGCACGCGCTCAAGCTGAAATCAGGGGCAAATGTGGCCGGCAAGTGGCAGCGGACCAGAGGCAGCCTCGGAGCCGCTTTCGTGATCTCCGGTGGCCCCGCGTTCACCGTCAGCTTCCACACATGGGACCCTAAAGGCGGCATCGTGTTCCGCCGCAAGGCCCAACTGAAGGGCTCCACGCTGACCCTGAACAGGCCCGTGTTCGACACTATCGACCGCCCGTTCACCAAGCTCTACGTGGTTCAGGTCGGCAAGGGCTTAGCGCTCCTCCCATCCGCTGACGTCCCGTTGCTCGATCGCATGGCCAAAACGCCTAGCGAGCGCGCGAAAGCCATAGCCGGATTGACCTTCAAACGGGCCTAGCTCCGGGGTAAAGTGAACCCCGTTCATGACCGGGCTGTTGACCAACTTCTACGCGGACGCGTTAACGCGAGACACGTGGTGGATTCAATTAATCCGGGTTCTCCTCTTGATCGTCCCGATCCTGACTCTCGTGCCTGGCCTGATCTGGTGGGAGAGGCGGCTCCTGAGCTGGATGCAGGATCGCGTAGGGCCAAACCGCGTCGGTCCGTGGGGGCTTTTGCAACCTATCGCAGACGGCGTTAAGCTCTTCTTCAAGGAAGACATCACTCCGGCCGCCGTGGATCGAGCCATCTACTTCATGGCGCCCGCGATCGCTTTGTTTCCCGCTTTCGCTCTCGGCGCAACGATGCCGTGGGGATCGGTCGATCCCGACAGTCCCTACCGGTTGCTCACACCCGTAGCAGACGTGCCGATCGGCATCCTTTACATGATGGCGGTCTCCAGCCTGGGCGTTTATGGCGTCGTCTTGGGCGGATATGCCTCGAACAACAAGTACTCCTTGCTAGGTGGCCTAAGGTCTTCCGCTCAGCTCATTTCCTATGAGCTGGCCATGGGTGTGTCCCTAGCATGCATCGTCCTCGCGAGCGGCTCTTTGCGGATGACCGACATGGTGAAGGTTCAAGAGGGCCCGCTCTGGGGCATCGGCGGTCTGCCGATCCAGAATTGGTTCTTCTTTACGCCGTACGGATTTCTGGCGGGAGTGATTTTCCTGATCTGCATGGTCGCGGAAACCAACCGCGCCCCGTTCGACTTGCCTGAAGCCGAGAACGAGCTGATCGCGGGCTATCACACCGAATACTCCTCGATGAAGTTCGCCGTGTACTTCATGGGCGAGTACGCGGCGATGTTCGTTTTCTCCGGCATCTTCGCCGCCGTGTTCCTCGGCGGTTGGAATCCGTTGCCGATCCGTTGGGAAGCCATCGGCCTGGGCGGTCTTAATCATTTCCTGAAGATTCTCGGACCGCTCTTCTTCATCACGAAGATGGCCTTTGGGATCAGCGTCTACATATGGCTGCGAGCCACCCTACCAAGGCTTCGATACGACCAGCTTATGGATTTGGGCTGGAAGTCTTTGCTTCCTCTCGCCGCGCTGAACCTCATCGGTATCGCCACCTGGCAATACGTTTCGAGCGTGTATGGCGCGGGCACCGCGATCCCGGTCGGCACCGCCTTTGTCATCCTGGCGGCGATCATCCTTGGATTTGTGCTGATCACGCGAAAGGCGAATGCTCGCGATTTCAAGCCCCGCACCGTTCGCTACGTGGATGCAGGCAAGGGCTCAGTCGAAGTTGCCGAAACGGGGGCGCCGAGCTGATGCAGAACCTCACTCAGCAGGTCCCGCTGCTGTTCTTTGGAGCGGTCGCAGGCGTTGCCGCGATGGCGGCGGTAGGCGTGGTGGCCTTCGGAAGCGCCATCCGGTCCGCCCTTTGCCTGGTGCTCAACTTCTTCCTGCTGTCGATCCTCTACTTCACCTTAGGATCGCAGACGCTCGGCATCATCCAGATCGTGGTCTACACAGGCGCGATCATGGTGCTGTTCCTCTTCGTAATCATGCTCTTGAATCTCGGCGGGATCAAGATCCTGCACGAGAAACGCGATCCGAGGCTCATCCTTGGCGGGGTGCTCGGCCTGGGATTGTTCGCCCTCATAGCAACGCAGATCCTGCTTCCGCTGCAACGCGTGACGCAGCCCAGGGCAGCGCAGGATTTCGGAAAGCCGGAGAGCCTGGGCGTCACGTTGTTCTCGGGCTACGTCTGGCCTTTCGAGCTTGCCAGCTTTCTGCTCTTGATCGGCATCGTAGGCTCGATCCTTCTCGCCAAGAGGCGTATCCTGCCGTCCGAGCGGCAAGAGGATTCCGTCCGCTCCCTCGAATCAGGCGAGGTGGCAGGATGAACGGCGTTCCGCTGATCTTCTATCTCGGCCTGGGTCTCTTCATGTTCACGACCGGCGTTGTGGGCGTGATTATCCGGCGAAACCCGATCGTGATCTTCATGTGCATCGAGCTCATGCTGAACGCGGTGAACCTTACTTTTCTCGCTTTCGCCCGCTACCAACCATCGGTCCTCGTGACCAACACCGACCAGCTCAACGCAAGCGCGATGCACGGCCAGATGATGGTTATTTTCGTTATGGCGGTCGCCGCCGCAGAGGTCGCCGTGGGCCTCGGAATCATCATGGCGATCTTCCGGCTCCGGGACGATATCGATATCGACGAGCTGAACTTACTAAGGGGATAAATGCAGGATCAGTTCAAGTCAATCTGGTTTGTCCTCCTCCTGCCCCTCCTTGGCTTTTTGATCCAGGCGTTTTTCGGCAGCCGCGTAGTTGGCAAACTGGGTCCGGCAAAGGGCCGCCGGGTGATGGGCACGCTTGCGGTTCTGCCAATCGCCATAGCTTTCGTTATCGGCGTGTTTATCACGATGAAGCTGGGCGCCTTGCCGGTCGACCAGCGCTTCGTCCGGCTCGAGCTCTTCGAGTGGATAAGGCTCGCGTCGGTCAACATTCCGTTTGAATTCGCCGTCGATCCGCTATCAATGACGATGGTGCTGATCATCACGGGCATCGGCGCTCTGATCCACCTCTACGCAACCGGCTACATGGCCGAGGAGCGCGATTACAGCCGGTTCTTCACCTACCTCAACCTGTTCATCGCGGCGATGCTCATCCTAGTCCTGGGCGGCAATCTGGTGATGATGTTCATCGGCTGGGAAGGCGTGGGCCTCTGCTCCTACCTCCTGATCGGCTTTTGGTACAAGGACCTTTCCAACGCGCGAGCCGCGAACAAGGCGTTCATCGTCAACCGCATCGGCGATTGGGGCCTAACCCTGGGCATGTTCATGCTGTTCTGCCTCCTGGCTGCGAACTACCGCCATCTGGGACTCGGCAGACCTGGCTACGACGACCGCCTGTTCAGCTACGACGTGATGTTCGGCGGACAGCCCCTCATGAACATCGTCGAGGTGCTCCGCAACTACCCTGCGGTCACCACGGCCATAGCGTTGTTGCTATTCGTGGGTGCGGCCGGCAAATCCGCTCAGTTTCCGCTTTATCTCTGGCTGCCCGATGCAATGGCCGGCCCCACGCCTGTTTCTGCTTTGATCCACGCGGCAACTATGGTCACAGCGGGCGTGTTCATGGTCAACCGCATGCACGTCGTGTTCGAGATGTCGCCCGTAGCGAGTGCTGTAGTAGCCGCTATAGGCGCCTTCACAGCCCTGTTTGCAGCGGTCATCGCGTTCGGCCAGACAGATATCAAGAAGGTCCTGGCCTACTCCACGGTCTCGCAGCTTGGTTTCATGTTTGTGGCCTGCGGGGCTGGGGCGTACTGGGCGGGCATGTTCCACGTGACCACGCACGCATTCTTCAAGGCGCTGCTCTTCCTTGGCGCGGGCGCGGTGATCCACGCGATGGCGCACAACCAGGACATCCGCAACTACGGCAACCTGAGCAAGTATCTCAAGATCACCACTTGGACGATGGTTATCGGCTGGCTGGCCATCTCCGGCATCGCGCTTCCAATCTCCGGCAACAGCGGGCTCGGCTTCGCGGGCTTCTATTCTAAGGAAGCGATCATCGGAGGCGCGCTTGCGAGCGACCACGCGGCGATCGAAGGCGTGAATCTGGCGAACATCTCGGGTTGGGTCGCCTTGTTTGTCGCGCTGCTCACCGCGATGTACATGACACGGATGAGCTGGCTGACCTTCTTTGGCAAGGAAGAGCGCTGGCGCGCCATCCCGGCAGCCGCTCACGACCACCACGATCACGGTCATGCTCACGCAGCCCATGACCACGGCCCAGACACGTTCAACTTCTACTACACCGACGAGGAGATCCTTTCCGAGCAGCACGCGCTGGCCGAGCATGAGGAGCACCACCACGTGCTCGACAAGAACCACACGCCGCACGAGGTTCCGCCCAGCATGTACATCCCGCTGATCGTGCTCGCGTTCCTTTCCCTTGTAGGCGGATTTTTGCTCGCTCAGCACGAGCGCTTCAAGGAGTGGCTGTATCCCAACGGCCTTCCCATTCTCGGCACGGTCGAAGAGCATCCTCACGGCATCCCGTTGCTGT
>JAXDKF010000206.1:0-7962 GCA_034667265.1 Fimbriimonadaceae bacterium | reverse complement strand
CGGCTGCAATCGGCACGTTGATGTAAAAACCCGCTCTCCAAGAAACGTTGTCTACAAGCCAGCCACCGAGGATCGGTCCCAAAGCCGTAGAGATCGCGCTTCCGCTTGCCCACACGCCTATGGCTTGCGGACGTTCTTGTTCATCGAACGCGGCAGTGATAATGGCGAGGCTCCCTGGAACGAGCAGCGCGCCTCCGATCCCCTGCACGATCCTCGCGGCGATGAGAACGCCCGCGCTCGGAGCCAATCCACACAAGACTGAGGCGACCGCAAAGAGCGCGACCCCGGCCATGAAAATGCGTCTCCGGCCTAAGTGGTCGCCCAGCGAACCGCCGACCAGGATCAACGCGCCAAGCATAAGCGTGTAGCCGTTTACGACCCACTGCATCGCGGCGAGGGAAGCATTGAACGACCGCTGCATCGTCGGCAGGGCCACGTTCACAAACGTGCTGTCTATGAAAGCCATGCACGAGCCGAGCACAACCGCGGCAAGCAGCAAGCCAGGAGACTTCGGCTTCGTTTCCGAAGGTGTTCCGGTAGGCGGGCCGTCACACGGAGTCCGGCAATGACTGATCACTACCGCGATGATAGCGGTGATGACGAGCTAGGAATCCGTTTTATGGCTCTTCGCGAGCTGTGAAAGCTGACCCGTTTCCACGAAGTACACGCGCTCCGCGATGTTGACCGCGTGGTCGGCCATGCGCTCCAAGTAGTGCGCCACGAAAAGCAGATACGACGCCTGCACAACGAGGTTGGGATCCTGCTGCATGGCCGCGTGCAGATCGTCGCGCACCGTGTGGAACAGGTCGTCGACTTCGTCGTCTCGCGCCACCACGACCTCCACCAACGCAAGGTCGTGTCGGATGAAGGCGTCCAGCGCAGTCTTCAGCATGTCGCGCACGGTCGCGGCCATGCGGGGGAGATCGGCGAGGTCTTTCGTCCCGCCCGCTCGCGCCAGCTTTCGCGCGACCTTCGCGATGTCGACGGCATGGTCCCCGATCCGCTCGAGGTCCGTGATGATCTTCAGCGCCGTGCCCACCAATCTCAGGTCTCGGGCTATCGGCTGTTGCAAGGCCAGAAGACGCATGGACTCGGACTCGATCGCAAGGTCCATTTCATCGATCTCGTCGTCTCGATCGATCACGTACTCGGCGATCTGAACGTCGCTGTCGGTGAGAGCGCGCATTGCGTCCGCGACCGCGCGATCGGCCATGCTCCCCATCGAGAGAAGCATGTTCCTCAGATGCTCTAGCTGTTCCTCGAACTGCGTGCGTGTTAGCGTCATTGGGCTGTTTGCGTACCGGCGGGCAACATTACAGTAAAGGTCGAGCCACGGTTATACTCGCTCGCCACCCGTATTTCTCCTTCGTGAGATTCAACAATGTGCTTGACGATTGAGAGCCCAAGACCGGTGCCACCCGATGCCCGGGACCGGGCCTTGTCCACTCGGTAGAACCTCTCAAAGAGCCGCGGCAGATGCTCGTGCATGATTCCGATGCCGTTGTCGATCACGTCCAGGACCACGTTTTCATCCTGCTTGTGCGCTCGCACCAGCACCTTTCCACCTGACGGCGTGTATTTCGTAGCGTTCGACACCAGGTTCACCACAACTTGCTCCACTTGGTCCCGCGACGCAAGGAGCTGGAGCGGCTTCTCGGCTTCCAGCGCGAGGCTGAGACCAGACTCCGCGGCGTGCGGCTTAAACCTTTCTACCACCTCTTTAAGAAGCTCAGTCAAATCAAAATAACTCTTCTCAGGTTCCTTTGACTCTGCATCAGAAAGGATCAGCAAGTCGGCGGCAATGCGCGCGAGCCGGTCGGTCTCCTGGACAATCGTGGACAAGAAACCTTGCGCGACGTCCTCGTCTGCGATAGCTCCGTCCTGCAAAGTTTCCGCGATGGCCCGGATCGAAGCCAAGGGCGTGCGAAGCTCGTGCGACACGTTTCCTACGAAGTCCCGCCGGACCGTTTCGAGACGCCGCAGCTCGGTCACGTCCACCAATACCAACATGGTCTCGGGCTCGCCGGAGACGCCCATTGGAAACCGATACTTTGAGGCCCGGAGAATCGGGCCCTGCGCGCCGCCGATTTGAAAGTCGTAGCTGTCGGGCCCGGGACCCATGTTCAACACGAACTGCTGCAACTCAGCCGAGAAGGTCGCTTGAATGAGGGAACGCTTGAGCAGCCCATCCGGCTCCGCGTTGAGCATTCGCTCGGCTGTGACGTTGGCGTGGACTACCGTCCCGCTCTTATCGAGCATAAGGATGCCCGCGCCGGAGCTTTGCGAAAGTGCGTTGAGCTTTTGCTTGTAAATCGCCGCGTCCGCCGCAAGCGCCTTCGCCGAGCTCCTCAGCTCTTCGGCCCGCTGATCGGAGTGTTGTTTAGCCCGCTGAAGCTCGGAAAACAGCCAGACGCACACGCCGGCGAGCACGATCGATACGGAAATCAGCCAGATCATCCCGCGCCCGCACCGAATTTGTATCCGACGCCGCGTACCGTCAAGATCCGCTTAGGATCGGCAGGATCGTTCTCGATTTTCGAGCGAAGCCACCGCACGTGCACATCCACCGTCCGCTCATCCACGAATGCGTCCGTGCCCCATACGCGATCCAGCAGCGCCTGCCTGGAAAAGACCAAACCGGGATTCTTCGCGAGGAACGCCAGGAGCGCGAACTCCTTGGGAGAAAGCTCCAGTTGCCGCCCTTCCACTCGCGCTTCGTGACGGGCTTCGTCCACCTCGATCTCCCCCGCCCGTATGGTCGCGGCCACTGCTGTACTTGCTCGGCGTCGCAGGACCGCGCTGATCCGCGCGATCAACTCTCGCACGCTAAATGGCTTGGTCACGTAATCGTCCGCGCCAAGCTCCAGGCCCGTCACCTTGTCCTGCTCCTCCGCCCGCGCGGTGAGCAGAATGATGGGCACGTCGCTGGTGGCGCGAATGGACTTGCAAATCTGAAATCCGCTCGCGGACGGAAGCATCACATCCAGAACGATGAGATCGGGATTCTGCTCGCGAAACGCGCGCATCGCAGCTTCCGCATTCATGGCCACCGAGACGCGATAGCCGGCCTTCCTGAGGCTGTAGGAAACTGCTTCGAGGATCGGGGCCTCGTCGTCCACCACCAGGATGCTGAGACCCTTGGCCGCGGATTCCGTGGTAATTACCCAAACCTCCCGGAGATGTAGTCTTCTGTTCTACGGTCCTCCGGAGCGGTGAAGATCTTCCCTGTCTTGCCGACTTCGATCAGCTCTCCCGAAAGGAAGAAACCCGTCCGATCGGAAACGCGCGCCGCCTGCTGCATGTTGTGGGTGACGATCACCACCGTGTAATGCTGCTTGAGCTCGGACATCAGCTCTTCGATCCGGAATGTAGCGCTCGGGTCCAAGGCGGAAGTTGGCTCGTCCATCAGGAGCACTTCCGGCTCGATTGCCAAGCAACGGGCTATGCAGAGTCTCTGTTGCTGGCCGCCGGAGAGCTCGAAGGCCGAGTGGCTCATCTTGTCTTTAACTTCGTCCCATAACGCGGCCTTTCGCAGGCTGGCCTCGGCCACTTCCAGCAACCGCTTCTTGTTTCGCTCGCCGTGGAGCTTGGGCCCATAGACCACGTTGTCGTAAATCGATTTCGGGAACGGATTGGGTTTCTGAAAAACCATGCCCACGCGCTTGCGGATCTCTACGGGATTCACTCCGGGGCCGTAGATGTTCTCTCGATCCAGCCAGACCTGCCCGCTGACGCGCGCTCCAGGAATGGCGTCGTTCATCCGGTTGAACACGCGAAGGAACGTGCTCTTGCCGCAGCCGGATGGTCCAATAAAGGCGGTGATCTCGCGAGAGAAGATCTCGATCTCGATCTGCTTTAGCGCTTGAAACGAGCCGTATTAGTATTCGAGGTCCTTGGTGGCAAGCTTCCGCTCGCGCGCCTGATTGACTTTCTCAGCTGCTTGCATAGGCTCGAGCTCTGGACGTCCAAAGGCGAGTTCCAGGGGTTCCCGCGAGGGGGACTGCTTGTAATCGGATCCGTGCTCGACCAACCCCGAAGCTCTCCAAACTCGCCGCTGGATACTACCTTCTGGATTCAAGGCTTACTCATCCTTTAACGTTCTGCCGGTGCGAGTAGCCCGGTCGATCCAAGCACGCCCGGCATTCATCAGGTCCAAAGCATATTTCACTACGATTAAGACTCTGTTAACACTCTGCCGGATGGAACGAAGACACGCTTGTTTTGAAGCTGGGCGTGAATTTAAGGATTCCTTAATACAAAGCCGGTAGCTTGTCTGTCGACAGGAGCGCGTCACGTATGAAATCAAGAGCTTTACTATTCGCCACCGCCCTTGCAGGCGTTCTCACCGGCTTGGGATGCGGCAACAACGCCGAAACCACTACCAACACTGACGCGGGTGGCCCGGCTGTGACGTTATTGGGCGCCGGGTCCTCGTTCGTCAATCCCGCCATGTCTCAATGGGCCGAGTCCTACAAGCAGGTTCGCCCGAACGTCACGATCAACTACCAGTCGGTCGGTTCCGGCGGCGGAATCTCTCAGTATCAAGCGGGCACCGTCGACTTCGGCGCCACCGACGCGCCCCTCGCGGACAAAGATCTGGCCGGCATGACAACCCCGACCACCCACGTTCCCGTAGTTGCCGGCGCGGTCGTGCTCGCTTACAACGTCCCTGGCGTGGCTACCGATCTGAAGCTTTCCCCGGCCGCCGTTGCGGGAATCTTCCTCGGTACGGTGAAGAGCTGGAACGATCCGGCGATCGCCGCGGACAACGCAGGGGTCAATCTGCCGAACACTCCGATAACCATCTGCCACCGCTCTGACGGATCCGGTACGACCTATATCTTCACCAACTACCTCGCCGCAGTCAGCCCGGCTTGGAAGAACGGCCCGGGCGTGGGCAAGTCCGTGAATTGGCCCGCCGGCACCGGCGGCAAAGGCAATGAAGGCGTGACAGGCCTCGTGAAGCAGACGCAGGGCAGCATCGGCTACACGGAGCTTGCCTACGCGATCCAGACCAAGCTCCCCTACGCAAGTCTAAAGAACGCGGCCGGCGAGTTCGTCAAGCCAAGCGTCGAATCGACGACTGCTGCCGTTGCGGGCCAGGCCGAAGCGCTGAAGAAGGACGTCCGCACCACAATCGTGAACTCCCCCGCGAAGGGCGCGTACCCGATCTGCGGCTTCACCTACGTCCTCGTCTCCAAAGCGCCGAAGGACGCGGCAAAAGGCAAGGCTCTGAACGACTTCCTTCTCTGGGCCATCAAGGATGGACAGGCGCTGATCGTGCCGCTCCAGTACGCTCCGCTTCCCACCGACTTGGTGACGATAAACGAGCAGGCTCTTTCGCAGGTACAAACAGGAAGTAAGTGAGCGCTCCAGGACTAGGACAGCTACCCAAGAAGAACGACGACCGGCTTCCGAAGGCGGTCGTACACGGGCAGATCGGCAAGCGCCGGCCTGCCCGTTTGGGCGTTCTACTGGACAAGCTGTTCATGTCCTCCACGATGGTCGCGGCGGCCACTGCTCTCCTGCTGATCCTGTGGATCGCCTACGAGCTGTATTCCGTCTCGGCGCCCACCCGGCATAGATTCGGCTGGTCGATGCTCACGAACCGAACGTGGGATGTGCCGCACGAGATCTACGGCGCTCTGCCTTTCATCTACGGCAGCTTCTTGTCTTCGATGCTGGCGCTGATCATCGCTGTGCCGTTAGCCATCGGCTCCGCGGTGTTCCTGACCCAGTACGCGCCGCGCTGGCTTGCCTCGCCGGTTGCCTTCTTCTTGGAGCTCCTTGCCGCGGTGCCAAGCATCATCTTCGGCCTTTGGGGATTCTTGGTGCTGTGCCCGTGGATGCAAGCGAAGTTGAACCCTTGGCTGATCAAGCATTTTGGGTCGATCCCTTTGTTCGCGGGACCGCCTGCGATGACCAACGTGCTCGCCGCGGGCCTCATTCTCTCTCTTATGATTTTGCCGTTCATCACGGCTATCTCGCGGGAAGTCTTGTTGGCGTTGCCGTCTGGTCTGAAGGAGGCCTCTACCGGCCTGGGCGCCACCAAGTGGGAGACGATTCGCTCGGCCCTGCTGCCTGCCGCTTCCAGCGGAATCATCGGCGCGGCGGTGCTCGGTCTGGGACGGGCTGTTGGCGAAACCATGGCCGTCGTGATGGTCATCGGCAACACACCGCAGATCCAGTTGTCTCTTCTGAAGCAGGGCTACAGCATGCCGGCACTCTTGGCAAACGAGTTTAACGAGGCGCAGGCCGACGTCATGCAGAGGTCGGCTCTGCTCGAGATCGCGCTGATCTTGTTCGCCTTTACATTGCTGCTGAACGGGCTGGCTCGGCTGTTGATCCGCTACGCCTCCAAAACTGGATCCAAGCGCCACCGCAGCGACACCGTCCAAAAGATCAAAAGCGCATTCGGGCAGGCACTTGAGAAAGGCCTTATCGGCGTTGTGGTCGTTCTCTTGGTCCTGCAGATCTCGTCGGACGTGCAGCAACGCGGCGCGGCTGGATTGGTCGGCCCCATCGAAGTCGCCGTCCTCGTTTACGCATTGATACGGATCGCCGCGATCCGCCTGGCCGGCACACCGCGGTGGAATGCCTTCCGCGCCGCAAACGATTTTGTAATGAGAGGAGTTTGCGGGGTGGGCGCGGTGATCGCCTGCACGGGGCTGTTCCTGCTTCTTGCTTACGTGGTGAAGAACGGGATCCACGGCCTCAACATGGATCTGTTCACAAAGCTTCCCAAGCCGGCCGGAATGGCTGGCGGAGGTTTGAAGAATGCGATCCTTGGGACGCTCGAGCTCGTTATGATCGCGAGCGCAATTGGCATCCCGATCGGCGTGCTCGGCGGCATTTTCCTTTCTGAGCATCCAGAATCCAAACTCGGTCCGCCCATTCGTTTTTCGGCCGACGTTTTGAATGGAATCCCCTCGGTCGTTATCGGTTTGTTCGCGTATGCGGCGTTCGTATTGCCGTTCAAGCATTTCTCTGCGCTAGCGGGTGGCGCGGCGCTCGGCATCATGATGATCCCGACGGTCATTCGAGTCACAGACGAGATGATGCGGCTGGTGCCTCAGCCCATTCGAGACGCGTCCCTGGGTTTGGGTGCTTCCCGCATGCAGACCACTTTGCGCGTAGTGCTACCGGCCGCCAAGAAGGGAGTTATAACGGGCATCCTCCTCGCCATCGCGCGTGTTGCCGGCGAGACGGCCCCCCTGCTCTTCACCGCATTCGGCAACGACCAAGTATCGACGAAGCTGACGGAGCCCGTTTCTTCCCTGACCTTGAAGATCTACACATATGCCCAGTCACCGTACGATGACTGGGTGGCACAAGCCTGGGCCGGAGCCCTTTTGCTGGTCATCATCATCCTGGTGATCAGCGTCACCGCCCGCTTCGCCACCCGCAACAAGTACGCCTAATCCGAGCCTCTTCCCCTTATTGGCGGGATGGTTCGTGCCGGGCCATAGGGGAAGGGTTGGGGATGGGGTTTGAGGCCACTTCCAAGCGCTTCGGGCTCGCAAGCTGGAGACGGATGTGGCTGGAATATTGTTAGCACCCCTTGACCCTCCGGCCATTTACCATTTACTACTTACCATTTACCGATCAGGCCCCATGCGCCAAACTTGTCAGACAGCCGAATGAAATCCATCGCGCCCGAAGCTGAGGCTGCCCCCCTAGACGCCAGCAAACCGCGCCGGCCTATGCTGCTGCAGGTTCTCCGGCTTATGCGCCCGAAGCAGTGGACCAAGAACCTGCTGGTCTTCGCGGCGCCGCTGTTCACGGGAAGCATCGGCGACATTCAGAAGCTCACCCCTGCTCTCCTGGCGTTCGCTTCGCTCTGCCTTGCGAGCTCCACCATCTACGTGGTCAACGACCTACTGGACGTCGAGCGAGACCGCCAGCATCCTAAGAAGCGCTACCGCCCCCTTGCTTCCGGGACAATTCCGAAGGGGCTTGCCC
>JAXDKF010000205.1:0-10538 GCA_034667265.1 Fimbriimonadaceae bacterium | reverse complement strand
TATCTGATGTTGCAAGGCCTCACCGAGCGCCGGATCTCGCATGTGGTCTTCATGGGAATGGGTGAGCCGCTGCTAAACCTGCCCAACGTCCTCAAGACACTCAAGCTGCTGCATGAGGAAGTCGGGCTCAGCAACCGCCACCTGACCGTCTCAACGGTTGGCATCGTGCCGCAGATCAGGAAGCTGGCGGAAGAGAAGCTTCCGATCCACCTCGCGCTTAGCCTGCATTCGCCAATCGACGAAATCAGGGATCGCCTCATGCCCGTCAACCAGAAGTGGCCCGTGGCCGAGGTGATGGCCGCGATGAAGCACTACCAACAAACCACGGGCCGCAAGATCACTATTGAATACTTGCTCATTAAGAACGTCACCGACACGCCGGATCAGGCGCGCGTCCTCGCCAACCTGGTAAAAGGCACGCCCAGCGTTGTGAACCTCATTCCGTTCAACTGGGTGGACACCGAGCAGGGCTTCGCCCGTCCCGAACGAGAGCGCGTGCGCGCCTTCCGCCGGGAGCTTGAAGGCCGAGGAGTGAACGTGACCGAGCGCGTCGAACGTGGACATGAGATCGCTGCAGCCTGCGGACAGCTCGCAGGCGAGCATAAGGGAAGATTCGCCAGGAGGGCAGAACCATCCGAGTTGCCGGTGCTTTCCTCCTAGCCGCCCTACTGGCCGCCGTCTCGTGTGGAGGCTCATCCAAGCCCTCACCGTCCGCTGGGCCCACGCGCAAGGAACCGGTAAAGAAAGAGGAGCCGCAGCAGGTCACCGCCCAAGCGGGCGAAGCCTGGGCCTATAAGAAGGGCGCCGTCCGGGAGGCGCTTTGGATGGTGACGTGGGAGAGCGCCCAGATCACGCTCGACGAGCAAGGCAGGTCCAGCACGTCCATGAAGAGGGTGAAAGGAAAGCTCTATCAGAACGGCAAGGATGCCAGCGACTTTCAATCCGACACTGGCGCGGGCAACCAATCCAGCGGCGATCTGTCCCTCTCGGGGCACGTCCTTGTGACTTCGCTCCTGCACCAGACCACCCTTCGTTGCGACACCCTCCACTACTCGTCTAAAGGAAGGCAGATCGTGCAGACTTTGGGCAACGTGGAGGTCGCCGGCGACTGGGGTACGGTGAGCGGCTTGCAGGAAGTGCTCGCCACGCCCGATCTCAAGACCTTCGCCACTCCCGATCTTTTCCCGAAATGAAACGAGTCGCCCTTCCCCTGTTGGTAGCCGTTTGCGCTTTGGCGATTGCACGGCAGGTTTTCACCTACCGAGATAAGAGCGGCAGTCTCACGGTGCGGGCGAGAAGCGGCCTAGTCGAGCAACAGGCAAACAACCGCGTGCACCTGGAGTTGCGTGGCTCTCCTGTTGTCTTGACCTCGAGCACGGACGGTCTCACTTTGAACGCTCCCGCTATCGTCTGCGATGCAATCACGAAAGGCAAGACAACGATCGAAAAAGCTGTCGGAACCGGGGGATTGACCGCTCTCAAGAGCGCCGCTTCTGGCAACACCACGATAACCAGTTCTTCAGGCAGCTATACGGCGGGCGCTCAGCCCAAGTTGATCCTTTCGGGATCGGTAAAGATCGTGGACAGGACAACGACCAGGACTACAACGATCACGGGCCGCAACGGCACAGCCCTATTGGAGCCGGGAAGCAAGGGGCCGGGCAGTGGCCTGCGGCGCGCCACCCTATCTGGGCCCGTGCGGGTGGAAGCCGTCCAGCAGAACACGACCGGGGGCCGGATCATCGCCACAGGTTCGCGCCTGGAGGTCGATAACGTGGCCCATGTCGTGACCCTCACAGGGAACGTGAACGTGACGGGGAACCAGGCGAGCACTCTGGGAGAGCTTCACGGAGCGGACAAAGCTGTGCTTGTTTTGAACTCGAAAGGCGAGGTCTCCTCAGTTCGTGTGAGCCAAGGGGCTTCACAATAGAGATGCACGGATGATAAGACGCTCACCTTGGCTGTGGTCTCTGCCGGCCGTCGTTGCCCTGGGTTTCGCCGCCCAGGCGCGCATCAATTACCGCGACCAGGACTTCACTCTCCGGGATTTCGATAATTTCTCTGCCACTCTTGAGAGCGACGGTATCACGTTCAAGGGCACGGGCAATCCTTTAGGAATCGAATCCAAAGCCAGTGGCCTTGTGATCACCGCGAAATCGGCTGATGGCAAAGCGGTCAGAAGTCCCGACAAAAGCTACTTCCTGCAGGACGTGGTGCTGAACGGCGACGTCCACCTCCAGATGAGCCAGTTGGGCAACGGTACGGCGACCGTCACTCTAGTGGATTCGGACGCGCTCCACTACACCGGCTCCGCCTCTCAGGGCAGAATCGATTCCGCCACGCCGTTGACGATCAACTCCTCCAGCACGGGTACGGGAATCGTGCCGACGTTCTCGCGCACAATCATCGCCCACGGCTCCCGAGGCTTTGCCACGTTCGCAATCGGCAACGCGCCCGGGAACCCGATGCGCACCGGAGAGATGGCGGGACCTGTTACGTTCTCTTTGCACCTCAGCAATACACGGGCGGGTGGAGTAGCCGAAGTCACAGATCTCGAAGGCAAAGCCGATCAACTCACGTTCGATTTCGCTACGGATCCGAAGACGGTCACGCTGACCGGAAACGTGACGGTCACCGGCAAGGGACCGACTGCCTCCGGCGACATCGCGGCGGAGAACGTGGTCGTCACCCTAGACGCGCAACTCCAGCCGATTAAAGTTGACGTGACCGGCTCGCCAGCTAAGACCCGCCTCCGCCAGGAGCCGCCCAGGTGAAGAT
Source organism: Fimbriimonadaceae bacterium (assembly GCA_034667265.1). Lineage (GTDB taxonomy): Bacteria > Armatimonadota > Fimbriimonadia > Fimbriimonadales > Fimbriimonadaceae > JANYLD01. The sequence goes on along the minus strand of JAXDKF010000205.1, from coordinate 7,760 downwards.
CTGCGGCGAGGGACTGAAGAAGGCGTACAAAGGCCGCACGGTCGTTAACGGCGTCAGCTTCGAGGTCTCGCAAGGGGAGGTCGTTGGGCTGCTGGGACCAAACGGCGCGGGCAAGACCACTACCTTTTATATGACAACGGGCCTCGTAAAACCAAACGCCGGCCAGGTTCTGCTCGATGAAGCGGTGATCACGACCTGGCCCATGTACCGCCGAGCGCGCGCCGGCATCGGCTATCTGCCCCAAGAGGCGAGCGTGTTTCGAAAGCTCAGCGTCAAGGACAACTTGCAGCTGGTCCTGGAGCTCCACAGACACAGCAAGAAGGCGATCAAGGCCAAGATCGACGAGCTGTTGAGCGAGCTCCACATCACCCACATCGCCGACACGACTGCCAACGTGCTTTCAGGCGGCGAGCGGCGCCGTGTTGAGATCGCCCGCGCCCTCGCCAGCGAGCCCAAGTTCATCCTCCTCGACGAGCCATTCACGGGCATCGACCCAGTAACGATTGAAGAGCTGCAGGGGATCATCAGCGGCCTGAAGGCGAGGGGCATCGGCATCCTCATCACGGACCACAACGTGTCTGCCACGTTGCGCATCACCGACCGAAACTACATCCTCATCGACGGCAAGATCATCGCCTCCGGCTCCGGGGAGGAGATCGCCGCCAACGAGCTAGTCCGCAAGCACTATTTGGGTCAGCAGTTCGGCACCGATCCCTTTGAGAGCAAGCTGATCGAGGACCGGATCCATGAGGAGACGCAAAACGGGGACAGTCGATGACCGATTACGTTCCCCCTCGTGAGTTCTGCATGATTCCTGCGGAATCACACATAGACAATCCGATCCGGCCCCAATACCCAATACCTCAACACCCAATACCTGCATCTTCCATCCTGCATCCTGCATCCCGCATCCCCTCGAGGTCCGAGCTGTGAAGCGCGTCGACAGCCTCATCCTGCGAGAGATCATCGGACCGTGGTGCTTCGGAATCGCGATGTTCTCGATGCTGATCTTTGCCAGCACGTACCTGCTCAGGCTGTCCGACTTTTTCGTGCAGGGCGCGGGCGCCGATCAGATCATTCAGCTCACACTCCTGCTCCTTCCGAGCGTGGTGATCAAGACGTTCTCGATGGCGATCCTGCTTGCGGGCCTGCTCGCCTTCGGACGGCTCAGCTCAGACAGTGAGCTCGTGGCGATGCGCGCGGCGGGCATCTCGATCCGGCGGATGATGCGTCCAGTCGCCATCTTCTCTGTGGCTGTGGCCGTCGCCTCGTTTTGTCTTAACGAAGGCATCGTTCCCCCGGCCACGATGAGCGCGCTGAAGATGCAATCCGAGCTCTCGCGACGCATCAAGAGCTTGGGCGATCAGCGACTTGCGGCTGCCGAAAATGATTCCGAGGGGCATCTCAAGCTCCTCCTGGCAGCAGGCGACTTCGATGTCGGAACGAGAACATTGAGGCGGGTAACGATCACCTCCTTCAATAAAGCGGGCGAACCGACCTTCTACTTGTATGTCCCGACGCTGCGATTCCAGAGTGAGAAGAATTGGCGAATCATCGGCGGGGGCAAGCTAACCGCCGCCGATGGCGGCTACAGCATGGTGCTCAAGGGTGACGCTTGGCCCCCTGAAGTGCCGGAGCTCGCTTTCAATCCTCAAGACTTCCTGAGGCAAAACTTGAAGGAGCTCGACGCCTTCAGCTTGGCCGAGACGCGCCAGCAGATCGAGGAGGGGAAACACGACCCCCAGGTCACTAAGAAACAGCTCGCGAACCTGGAATACGGCTTGTGGAACAAGTTCGCACTGCCGCTTGCGTCCCTTGTTTATGGGTTGCTGGGAGCGTCGCTGGGCATACGAAACGTGAGAACCGGCACCGCCACCGGGTTCGCCGTGTCGGTTGCCATCATCTTTGCGTATGTGACTCTGGCGAACCTGATGGCCGTCTATGCCAGCGGAGGCGGAATCCCGGCTTATGTGGCCAGTTTCACGCCTGTGGTGCTCGGACTCATAGCCGCCGGCGTAATAATTTGGCGGAGGAATGGATAAATGGCGGCTTTGCATCGCTGCGGCGAACCTGAGCCAGCCTAGAGAAGGAACTCTATGGACGTAATCAGCTTAGGCTTTTTAGCCATCATGGTCTTAGCCGGAGGCTTGGTTGCCCTGATGGCGGACAAGCTGGGCCGCACCCTAGGCAAGAAGCGGCTAACCCTTATGGGCCTGCGGCCCCGGCATACGGCCACCCTCATCACCGTCCTGGCCGGCATGCTGATCCCGTTCATTACTGTGCTCTTCGTTGCCGTCGTAAGCCAACCTGTGAGACAGTGGATGGTCGAGGGCCGCCACGCAATCGAGCAGCGAGACCACCTGACCGCACAGAACAAGACGCTCATCGGCGAACAGATAAAGCTTCAAGCCGATGTCGAGGAATTGCGAAACGAACGCCGAGATGCAGACGCGAAGACCCTTGTTGCCGAGAACAAGCGGCGGGAAGCGCAACGACTCCTGGCCCGTGAAACTCGCACCGTTAACATGCTACAGCGCGAAGCTTCCGCGCTCACCCTTCAGATTAACCATTTGAACTCGAGCCTTCGGCTAATGCAGGGCGACCTGAAGAGCACCCAAACCAATTTGCTAGCCGCCCAAGTCAATCTGAAAAGAGCCCGGGTCGACTACAACGTTATTAAAATCTCCTATTACGAGCTGTTGAGGCAGGCCAAAGAGCTGAACAAGCAAAACGGAAACCTTATCGTCGACAACGAAAAGCTTGGAAAGGAAAACGAGGTCTTAGTCGCGCAAAACAAAAAGGCCAAAGATGACCTCGAGCGTTCCGAATTCCTGTGGGAAAACGCAAAACTAAGGCTGGACGATGCCAAGGCAAGTTTGAATAGGCTGAACTCCCAGCTCGACTTCGTAAACACGCAGTTCGAAACAGCACAGCTTTATCTAGCCACAGACCTGAATACGAGCAGGTTCAAGCCCATCATCACCCAGGCCGGGGATGAGCTTGCGCGAGTTTCGGTACCGGCAAACACAACCCAGGAGCAGGCCAAGGGCATCCTTGCAGGCCTCTTGAAGCAAGCCGCCGCTCGCGCTGAGCAGCTCGGAGCCAAGCCCTTGCAAGCTGCCGACAAGCAGGTCATCCCCGCTGGGGCGACGGCGGGGCTGTTTCCCCGAAAGAGCGATCGAGGGGTAGTGCTCACGCCAGAAGAGCAGGAGAAGCAGATCATTGAAGGCATCAGTGGCAGCAACGGCGACCAAGTGCTGGTGGCCACGTCCTTCTCCAATGCGTTCGGCGGGGAGTGGGTGCCGCTGGACGTGAAGCTGCACCAAAATCCGCTTGTTTATCGGCGAGACGAGACGGTAGCCGAGCTCCGCGTCAGCGGAACTGCCGACGAAGCCGTGATCTCCGAGAAGATCTCTGAATTCCTGCGCAACACCGTCCGCCCAAAAGCGCTAAAGGACAAGATGCTTCCCGTCTCGGGCCAGGACGAGCAGTTCGGCTCGGTGTCCTACAACGAAATCTTTCAGCTTGCGAGAACCATCCACAGCATGGAGCGGCCGGTCCGCGTCGTTGCCGTAGCGATCAACGACACCCGCGCCGCCGATCCGCTGCAGTTACGGTTCAGGGTGCGTTAGTTGGAATCCCCAAAGACCGTCCTTGCGATCGATCCGGGAAAGTCCAAGTGCGGTCTCGCGCTTGCACGCCGGGATGGAGACGGCAAGGTGCACCTGGTTTGGAGCGCGATCATCCCCCGCGAGAACGTAATCCAGAGTGTTCATGAAGCACACGACGTTGCCGCCTACTCGATGATCATCATGGGCTCCGGCACCACGTCTAAGCCGCTCGTGGCCGATATCCGCGCGGAGATGCCGAGCATGGCGATCCTCGTGGTCGACGAAAAGGACACGTCGTTCCAAGCCCGAGAGAGGTACTGGGAGCACAACCCCCGGCGAGGCCTTCGTCGCCTCCTGCCCGCGACGCTCCAAACGCCTCCGGAGGACATCGACAACTACGCAGCTCTGATCATCGCGGAACGCGTGCTGATTGCGTAGATGTAGCATCGCCTTCCAGGCGATGACTCTGCCGTCCAGCCACGGCCCGCGCGCAACGTTGCATGCAAAAAACGAACTCCAAGTTGCGGATCATCGCTTGGAAGGCGATGCTACAGCCGATCAGCGTTGATCGCCGCGGCCGTTCTTGCCCCGGAAGCGGCGCTCCTCGAACGCCAGCAAGTACTCGACCTCGGGCGTGATGATCACCTCGCGCTTAACCGTGTCCATGGCCGTCGTGAGGTTGAGCTGAGACTTGTAAAGCAGCTTGCACGCCTTGTGCAAAGCCAATCGCGATTCAGGAGTCACGCCTATGCGACGCAGGCCGACCGCGTTGATGTCGTGCACCCGCTCGTCGATGCCATCGACCAGCATGAACGGGGGCACGTCCCGCGTGATTTTGGTGAAGCCGCCCACCATCGCGATCTTGCCAATCCGCGCAAACTGGTGCACGCCTACCATCCCGCCGATGTTCACCAGATCCTCAACCGTTACATGACCCGCAAGACCGCAGCTATTCGCGATGGTCACCTGGTTGCCGATGCTCACGTTGTGGCCCAGGTGGCAGTACGCCATGATGAAGCAGTCGTTGCCGACGCGCGTAGCCTTGCCCTCGCCGGTCGCGCGGTGGATCGTGACGTACTCGCGGATGACGTTGTTATCTCCGATCGCGAGGAACGTAGGTTCGCCCGCGTACTTCCGATCCTGCGGATCGCCGCCGAGCACCGCGCCCTCGCCAACCACATTGTTCCGACCCAGCCGAACGCCGGCCTTGATGGTGACGTGACCCTCGAGCCGAGTGCCGGGACCGAGCTGCGTGTCTGCCTCCACGATGCAGAACGGGCCGACGACCACGTCATCGGCCAGCTCCGCGTGTGGGTGCACGCTGGCTAGCGGGTGGATATTGGGCAAATCGTCAATGGTCCTTATCACTCAGTTTGAAGATCATCTGCATCTCGGCAGCGACCTCCTCCCCCACTCGGCTAATGGCCTTGAACTTTCCTATGCTTCCTCGGATCCACAGAAGCTCTACTGTAGTGACGAGTTGGTCGCCCGGTTGGACAACGCGCTTAAACTTTGCTTCTTCGATCTGCCCGATGAGCGGGACCTTTCCGGCATGGTTAGGGTCGGTCAACAGCACCACGGCGCCAACCTGGGCCATGGATTCGATGATCAGCACGCCCGGCATGATCGGCCTGCCCGGGTAGTGACCCTGGAAGAACGCCTCGTTGATGGTGACGTTCTTCAAGCCAACGCCGCCCTTCCCCGGTTCGATACTGAGCATCCTGTCGACCAGGAGCATCGGGTATCGGTGGGGTAGGCAGTCGAGAATTTTCTGGATATCTATGGGACGCACGCCTCCGGAGGTGGTTGCGTCCAAGTTTACTCAGGCAGGTTCAAGGGAACCTGGGGATTGCTGGATTGCTAGATTGCCGATTGCCAGATTAAGGGACGGAAGACGCGCAGGCTGTTGGTGACTTTTTTTGGCAGTCGCAATCTAGCAATCTAGCAATCGGCAATCCAGCAATCCCCTACGGTTCATCCTCATTCTCATTCCTCGCGGACCAAGTCGGCGGCTTCGCGTTCGGGTCCGGGATGGTGAAGCCGGTCAACTCCTTCGCCTTCATCTCGCTCCACTGCCGCTCCAGGTCCTCTAGCTCTTTCAACAGCTCGGCGTAGGCTCGCTTTGCGGTGGTCGTCGGCTCCGTGTCGGAGCCCTGCACATTGCCGTAGATCGACCCGAACCGGTCTGACAACCCACGGCGGAAACGACCAGTTTGCCCGGCCGGGACTTCCCCCACTAACGCGGCAAGCTTCTTCTCCAGCGCGTCCCGGTGCTGGACGTCCAGGATGCTCGGACTCTCGTGCGTGTTCTTGGTCTGCGCGCGCACAGCCGCGATCTCGCTCTCGATCACTGCCGCGCGATGCGCCGCGTTCCACGAGCCCATGCCCATTTCGAACTGCAAGGCTAGACCTCGTCGGGAGGTCGTCACTCGAGGGTCCATCCGCAGGGTCAAAGGTTGCTCCTGGACAACGCCGCTCGCGGTCAGCCGAACGGTGTACTTGCCTGGCAGGGCCCAAGGGCCCGTTGGCTCCGCTGGCGTGTCATTGACGATCGCCGTCATCGGGATGAACTCCGGAGCGGGTGCCGGGCCGTAGTGCAGGTCCCAGGTGAACCGATGCATTCCTTTGTGCGTCGAGAGCACTTGCGTCGGCCTGATCCAGTAAGTCGGGATCTGCAGGTCCTTGGGATCCAACAACGGCGGCTTGTCTGCGCTCGAGTAGCGCCGCACAACCTTGCCGCTCTCTTCCAATATCTCCAGCACCACAGGACCCTTAGGCTCCTCAAGTAGATAGTAATTGAGGATCGCACCATCCGGCGGGTTCTTCCCTGCCGGCTCTTCGGGCGGCAATGGCGTGTCCGTATTCATGTTCCAGCGTACGCGCGTGGCCAACTGCGGCTTAAATAGAACAGCAGGTGGCACGTAGCCGGCTAGGACGGGGAAGGGATTCCGGAACTCCTGCACCAAACGCCACTTCCTCATAAACGCGACCTGCCGCAGTGGCGTGATGTCGTCCATGATCCAGAACGACCGCCCGTGAGTCGCGACCACCAGATCGTCGTCCTTCACCACTAGGTCGCGCACCGACGTCGCCGGCATGTTCATCCGCAGAGAATTCCAGTTCTCGCCATCGTCGATCGAGAACCACACCATCCGCTCCGTCGCCGCATACAGAAGCTCGCGCTGCACCGGGTCCTCACGCACGGCGTCGACCGGCGCATTGCCGTCCATGCCGTTCACGATCTCTTTCCAAGTCCGACCGCCGTCGCGCGTGCGATAGATGTGGGGACGCATGTCGTCCAGCCGCATCCGGCTCACCGAGATGTAGGCGGTGTCCTTGTCGAAATGGCCCGCGTCGATCTGCGTGATCTTGCTCCACGACGTCAGCTCGGGCGGCGTCACGTTCTGCCAGTGCTTGCCACCGTCTCGAGTCACGTGCACCAAGCCATCGTCGGTCCCCGCCCAGATCAAATTCACATCCAACTTCGACGGTCCCAGAGCGTAGATCACGCCGCGCCGAGGCATGTCCGCCAGCTCTGGCTTGCGATACACGCCGATGCTCTCCGGCACTTCCGGCTTCTCTCTCGAAAGGTCCGGGCTGATCTGCTCCCAGCTATCGCCGCCGTTGCGCGTCTTCCACAGCACGTTGGTGGCGAAGAACAGCGTGTGCGGATCGGCCGGCGAGAAGATCGAGGGCATCGTGCGCAGCATCCGGTACTTGCCGCTACGCACTGCCTCCGGAGAAACATCTTGCGACTGCGCAGTTCGCCAATCGAACTTGCTGATCCGTCCGCCGTAAACGATGTTCGGGTTGAGCGGATCGGGCGCCGCGTACGAATACTCGTCGATCCCCACCGGATGCCAATCGCGGAACGTGATCGCGCCGTCGTTTCCTCGCGACGCGATACCCACGGAGCCGCTCTCCTGCTGGCCGCTGTACACGCGGTACGGGAAGGCGTTATCCGTCGCCACGTGGTACAGCTGCGCGGTGGGCTGGTTGTACCAACTGCTCCAGGTCTCGCCGCCGTTGACCGTGATCGTGGCGCCCTGGTCAACTGCCAGGAGGATGATCTGCGGCACGTCCGGGTTGATCCAGATGCGGTGATAGTCGTCGCCGCCTGGTGCGCCCTTCCACGCGATCCAAGTCTTG
>JAXDKF010000204.1:0-10064 GCA_034667265.1 Fimbriimonadaceae bacterium | reverse complement strand
GTGACTTGGACGCTTGGCTGATCCGCTATCGCCGGAAACCGAAAATGAAACGCATCTCACATCAACCAAAATTTGCTGCGCGAAAAGCTTAGGCGTGGTCAGGAGGTGTCCGGGCTCCCAAAACCGTTTTGATTTCTCCAACCGTCATGGGTTGAAATTCGCCAGTGTTTAACCGATCCCTTTTGATCGGCTCAAAGGCGGCCAGCATTCTGCGATACATTTCCATGGTCGGAAAGTGGCTATCGAACGCCGGTGAAGGCTTGATCATCGGGTAGCGCGCAGGCGTTCGCTCTTCCGCAGAAACATGATCGCTGGCTTCGCGATAACAAAACGCTTCGGCAAACCCAAGTTCGCTTCTATGTCCATCCCAACCCTCGAAGGCCACCGACTCCTCGTTTAGGTCGCCTTTGTCGTCAAGCTGGTCCAGGCTCGTCTGCAGATCTAGGTACATATCGAGGACGGCGAGAATCTCCTTTTCATCCTCTTGACTGAGGTCGTTCTGTTGTAGGTGTCGCGCTGCTTCGGGCACGAGCGTGTGATAGCCGTGCAGCATGATTTCTTGGTACCAACGATATGTCTCGGCGTCGTGGTAAATGGTGTTGCCGCGCCTCGCGATCTCGGGAAATGCTCTCGTTAAGATTTCCAATATGGTGTACTGATTCATCAAAATCAGCCTTTCGCCGTCCGTCAGTTGATCCATGATTTTCCTTTGGTGAGCTGGGGCATCGCCCTGGCAAACACCGATGTAAACGCTCGTCAACAAGGGTCGACGACTAGGTCTCTTCCCCACGGGCAAGAGGCAATAGGAGCTAAGAGGCTGGCTGCCGCACTTGGACTCGAACCAAGGACCAGCTGATTAACAGTCAGCTGCTCTACCAACTGAGCTATGCGGCAATTGACGAGCGCGGATTTTACCCTCGCACCCCTTCTACGACGTAGGGCGTCCGGGCGTTGGACCTAAGGAAGGCCTCCCGCAAGGCGTTTCAAGTTTCGGGCCACTCACCCAGAGGTTCGGCAAGCCAGCCCCATAGATACACCGGACCCGCCGCTCAACTGCCGGCCAGGGGGTCCCCACTGTTGTAGAATCTGCTTGAACCATGGCAACGAAGCCAATTCCCAAGACAACTTCCTCCAAAACTCACCCACGCCAGAACGGCAAGCCCGGCAAAACCCGATCGATGCCGTCCGATGCGACCAACCCGCACCTGGACTTCCTGCGCGTGACCGAGGCCGCCGCGCTCGCATCCTCCCGCTGGGTAGGAAAAGGCGACCGAAACAGCGCCGACGAAGCCGCATGCGACGCCATGCGCCGTGTCCTCAATGAGCTGGACATCGACGGCACCATCGTCATCGGCGAGGGCGAGCGCGACGAAGCGCCCATGCTCTATATCGGCGAGAAGCTAGGGCGGGCCGCAGACGACGATCCCAAGATCCAGATCGCAGTGGACCCCCTAGAGGGCACCAACCTCTGCGCCAACGGGACCCCCAACGCGATCTCGGTCCTTGCCGCCGCCGTCGAGGGCGAGGGCTACCTGATGCATGCCCCCGACTGCTACATGGACAAGCTGGTGGTCGGCAGCGAATGCGTAGGCGTGGTCGATATCACGCTCCCGCCCCGCGTGAACGTGCGGCTCATGGCCAAGGCGCTGGGCAAAGATGTGGACGAGCTGATCATCGGCGTGCTCGACAGAGAGCGGCACCACGTTTTGATCCAAGAGATCAGAGATGCGGGGGCCCGTGTCCACCTCGTGTCCGACGGCGACCTCTCGGTCGCAATCGCGGCTTTGGATCCGGAAGCCGGAATCGACGCGCTCATGGGAATGGGCGGCGCCCCGGAGGGCGTCATCACGGCCGCGGCCGTCATGTGTTACGGCGGCGAGATGCAAGCTCGGTTGAGCTTCCCCAAAGAGGGGCAGCGAGAACGCGCCATGAAGACCGTCGACGACGTGGATCGGGTTTTCCACACACAGGACCTGGCTCGGGGAAATGTCATGTTCTCGGCCACCGGCATCACGTCTGGCGATCTTCTCAAGGGCGTCCGCTACCGCCGAGGCTACGCGCTAACCGAATCTATCGTAATGCGCTCGGGCAGTGGAACGATCCGCAGGATCGAGACCATGCACCGCTACATCGACCGATACGACTTCTAGGAAGGTGCCAGAAATTACACACAGGTTTTCCACGCATGTGGAAAATCCAAGTTTTGGCTGTTCTCCTTCACTAATCGTTAACAGCCGCTGAATAATCAAAGCGGGCATGGTCACGGAGCGCGAAACCATCATCGAATCCGAGCCCGCGCCTGTCCGCAAGTCCAACGTCAACGTCCGTCAGGTGCTCTCTTGGACCCTCGCCTCGTTCGTGGTCCGTGTGCTCGCCTGGTCCTGGGCGGTGCACGCACGGGTCCAGCCATGGTTCGATGAGCAGTTCTACTGGCCGATGTCCCAAGGCTACGCCGATCTTCTCGCACATCGGGGTCCCGCGTTCGACGCCTGGGAGAGAGCCTACGAGCACGGGATTTGGCCCCCGTTGCATGCTTTGCTCCTCGGCATTGTAAGTCTCCTCACAAGAGATCCCTTGGCTGCAACCCGGTTCTTAGGAGTTGTCTTTGGAGCCGCCACTACCGCCTTGATCTATTGTCTAGCGGCAAGGCTCGGCAATCGTTTGGCTGCCAACGCCGCAGCGGCTATCCACTGCTTGTTTCTCCCGTTCGTTTTCTTCTCCCACCTGTTGTATTCGGAGACGCTCTACTCACTCCTGCTTGTCGGCGCCACGTTCGCTCTCATCCGCAGCTTCGAGCCCCGGCGCACTCGGTACGCGATGCTATGCGGCGCGCTGCTTGGCCTGATGCTCCTGACCCGAGCCGCTTCGGCCATGTATCCCATCGTCTTTGTGGCTCTTGCTCTCAGCTATCCGGGGCCTAGGATCAAGAGAGCGCTGCTCGTTGGGATCCCCGCCCTTGCGATCGCGCTTCCCTGGCTCGCCACCTTGTATCGAAACGAGGGCCGGTTCGTGTTCCTGACCACCGGCAACGGCTACAACTTCTATCTCGGAAACAACCGCTACATCCCGCCTGGCCGCGGGTCCGCTTGGGCGCAACACTCCGTGCTTCCGTTCCTGCAACAGGAAATGATTGCCGACACCGGAGACGATCACATGGCCTCGTGGGACCAAGCAGGAAAGCGCAGAGCTTGGGCTTACATTCGAGAAGAACCCCTAGGGGCCGTCAAGCGAGCGGGCATCCGGGTCCTCGAAACCTGGCAGCCCGACACCTACCTGGGCAAGTACTTCTCGCTGGGCGTGTATCCGCCGACCCTCCTGTCCCGCCCCTTGGTTTTTGTGGCAACTCTCACGCACTATGCGATCCTTCTGGCCGGTCTCCTCGGATTGGCGATCACGCGCCACAAATCCGTGTTGATCGGCGTGATAGCGGCGGGAATGATCGGGCCCATGCTGACGATTGGCGCGTCCCGGTTTGCATTGCCGCTCCTGGTCATCCTCACCATTCCGGCAGGCTGCGCGGTCGCCCGGTTCTGGGAACGCAAACGCGCCAAATCATTGCCGGCTGTCCCGATCGCCTAGTGAGTAAGCCGCTCTGGAATTGCCGGTGGCCGATGGTTAGGTGGAATTATTAGCGGCCCTAGGATCAACTGCGTACCTCCGGCAAGTCCGAATTAGGCGGATGAGCATTGATCTTTGCGGGGATGGGTTCTTCGCCAGACTTACTCGTGAAGAGGACACGGTAACCGTGCAGGTGCTTGCGCGAGACGAGTCTGCAGAAGCCCGGCTGCAGCTGCTCGCGGAGTTTCGCTGCGGGCTTGATGAGCTTGTAGCCGTGCTCACAGGCTATACCCTTCAACTTTCAAACGACCGTGGGGATTTCCTCTTGGCTTCTCCGGACCCCGGCGGGGTGAACGTGGCATTCACGGTCGGAGACAGATCGCGAGCGTGCGTCGTGGAGAGGGCGGTGTTCGGCCAATTTCTTCTCGGCCAAGACTCGATGATTTAGCCGCTTCACAAATCAGGACCGGTATCGTACACTATCGGTATCGAGCACTCACTCGTGCTTTTGGTGCGGTCGACTGGGGGAGGAGACAGCTCCACCATGCGTGCGCTTCGCGAGATGCGCGTGCCCTGCGTTGTGCTTGGCACGGACGGCTACGACAAAGCGCTGGAATACATGAATCGAGGTGGCGAGTTTGCCTCTCGTCGCGGCGAGGATCCGGATCTTGTTTTGCTCGAAGCGGACTCTCAGCACGGGGCCGCGTCCGACTTCATTAGAAAAGCGCGCTTCGAGACAAGCTGCCGGCCGTGCCCCATCGTCGTGCTCGCGCCGGGAGCAAGCGCCCGCGATTTGGAGTGTTGGTATTCGGCGGGAGCAAGCAGCGTCCTGGTGGCTGACGGCGACGAGCTCCCTGAGGCCCTTAAAAGTTTGTCATGGTATTGGTTGGCCCACAACCGCACGCCCAAGCAGCGCTGAGATCCATGGAATACGTTCGGGAGACGCTTCGACAGGTCATCGAAGGCGAAGATTTCCAACCGGCATCCGAGATGCTGAAGAGCGTCAAGGCGGATGCAGCGGTGCGCGTGTTGCCGCTGATGCCGTATTCGCTAGCGACCAACGTCGCCCACGCCGATATTTGGAACCGGCTTTGGCTCGCGAAGCTCGAAGGTAAGCCGAAGTTCAACCCCTGGCCCGACTTTCCCAAGGTCGGGGAGGATGAGTGGCCCGGAGTGCGGGATGCATTTTTAGAGAATCTCAACCGTGCCTACGAGATCGCGTGCTCTGAGCCGTTCGCCCATAAATGGCGCACCGACAAAACGGCAAGCAAGACGCTGCTGAAGATCGCCGTGCACTCCGCCTACCACGTCGGCCAGATGCGGCTGATCAAACGAGCCCTGTGGCTTTCCAGGAAGAAGGGCAGCTCTGGCGAAAAGGAAGACTAGAGACTCCTATCCTGTATTCTTCTCTGTCGAATGTCCACCGTCTCCGCCGAGCCCCGCACCACCGTCGTCCTCCCTCGCAATTCGAACCAGGCCCTAGGCATCGGCCAATTCGCGATCGATTTCTTATCTGGAAAGCACAGCGGCCCAAGCGAGAAGGTTCTGGAGAGGACCGCGCTCTTCCACACGGATGCCGTGCTCTGCGGCGTTTCGGCGCTTGCCCTTCGGACCAACGCTCCAACGTTGCTTCGCAAAGAAGCCTTCGAATACCCCGACAGCGCGGGCGCGCCAGTCTTCGGATCTCGAGAGAAGGTGAAGGCGGAGAAAGCCATCTTGGCCAACTCAGCCGCCGTTCGGGAATGGGACAGCAACGGCACCAATTTCGGCTACAACCCCGCGCTTGGTCACACGGCCGGCGAATTTGGCCACAACGATTTCTATCCGGTGGCCATTGCCGCCGCCCAGCAGAAGGGTCTCGACGGCGCAACCGCGTTACGGGCCATGGTGCTCTTGGACGAGATCCGTGGTCGGCTGGCGGAGGTGTTCAGTCTCAAGACCTACAAGATCGACCACGTGGTGCACGGCGCCATTGCATCGGCGGCCACATATGGGGCACTGATGGGCGCGACGGCGGAGCAGATCGAAAGCGCGATCGGCATGACGGTCGCGCATTACATACCGTGGCGCGCCATCCGTGCGGGCAAGCAGCTCAGCGACTCCAAGGGCGCGTCTGCTGCCATCAGCACCGAGGTTGCCATCCTCAGCATGAAGAGAGCCATGGCCGGCTTCGTCGGTCCCAAGGACATCTTCCGCAATCCGGAAGCATTGTTTAGGCAATTCGAACCAACACAGGCCGACTCTCCGTTCGATCTTGTGCTCTCACATTCGGGCGACGACTTCGCCGTCATGGGAATGCATTTCAAGCTCGGCCTCTACGAGCACCAATCCGCCGGAGCGCTTCAGGGCTTGATAGATCTGATCGCGGCGAACCCGCAGCTCTTGGAGCCCGGCCGCATCAAGCGCATCGTCATCAAAGCGTACGAGCCAGCCTTCGGGATCATCGGAGATCCGGCCAAGCGCGATCCCCACACACGGCAATCGGCCGACCACTCCATGGTCTACATCGTCGGAACGATGCTCCGGAAAATGATCGAGCGGTCTGAAGCGGTGAGCAGCGCGAAGAGCACAGACTCGATCTGGAAGGAAATCATGCTCCTGCCCGACGATTACAGCCCGGCCGCCATTTCCAATACTCGCACTCGCGAAATCATGTCACTCATTGAGTTCGAGCACGGAGGCCCGGAATACGATGCAAAGTATCCGGACGGGATTCCCACTTCCCTGTTCGTGGAGGATCAGCAAGGCGCAACCTTTGACAGCGGGCTCGTGATGTATCCCGCCGGCCACGCGCGCAACACGTCCGCCGACCTCAAAGGCATCCTCGCCCACAAGGCAGCCAAACTCGGCGAGCTAGGCATGCCCGACGGATCGAATGCGGTGGACCTCGTCACGAGGTTTGAACGCATTGGCCAAATGAAAGCGCAGGACCTGCAGTCCATCTACGACTTCGAAATAGCGGATCGGCCCGGTTACGAATAGCCGCTGCGGGTACCGTGCACGCGGGACATGAAGATTGTCATTCCCGGCGGCAGCGGCCAAATTGGGCAGTTCTTGGCGCGCGCATTTGTCCGCGCCGGCGAGGACGTCGTCGTGCTCACCCGCCACCCGTCGCGAGTGCCTGGCCGGAGCGTGCTCTGGGACGGGAGAACGCTCGGCGACTGGACGGCAGAAATAGATGGCGCCGACGTCGTTGTCAACCTCGCGGGCAAGAGCGTCAACTGTCGTTACACGCCCGAGAACCAGCGCCAGATCAGGGCTTCGCGTGTGAATTCCACTCGCGCGATAGGGCAAGCGATCGCCCGCGCAACTAATCCTCCAAAGGTGTGGCTCCAATCAAGTACCGCCACGATCTACCGCCATCGATATGTCGGGGCCAACGACGACCTGACGGGAGACTTGGGCGGACATGAAACGGGAATCCCGGCGACGTGGAATTTCAGCATCGACGTTGCCAAAGCGTGGGAGGCAGCCCTCGCGGAAGCAGACACCCCCAAGACCCGCAAGGTGGCGATGCGCACGGCCGTCGTCATGAACCCGGAGAAAGGCAGCCCGTTCGATACCCTTCTCCGCATTGTCAGAAAGGGCCTGGGCGGTCGCGCCGGGGACGGGCAACAATACATGTCCTGGATCCATGATCGGGATTTCGAGAGAGCGATATGGTTTCTGATCGCCAAGGAAGAGCTATCGGGCCCGGTCAACATTTGCTCGCCCAATCCACTCCCCAATGAAGACTTCATGAGAGCGATCTTAGACGCGTGCGGCAAGCGGATTGCCCTGCCCGCCGCGGAATGGATGCTCGAGCTCGGCGCGATCCTCATGAAGACAGAGACCGAGCTGATCATGAAGAGCCGGCGAGTCATCCCTGCCAAGCTTCCGCAGGCAGGCTTCAAGTTCGAGCATCCTCAATGGCCGGAATCTGCGAGAGACCTCGTGCGCCGCTGGCGTGAGCTGCAGGCTAAGCCCCGGCGCTAGACGCCGACGGGCTCCTTAACATCTTCGAACATCGTTCGATGGATCTGCGCGATAGCCTCAGCCTCGACCTTCGGCTTGCGATCGTACGTGAGCAATCCGTTCATCTCCTGCTCCACGTCCGTGAGCTGCGTGTAGCAGAAACCACTCACGAACGGCAGGGACGCGATGCCCTTCATAAGGTCGCGGTACCTCTCGAGAAGCTCCTCCGGCGTGCCCACGGTGCCGTAATGCCGATACAGCACGTCCCACTGCTCCTTTGGCAGCCAGTACGGCCTCGTCAGAAAGCCTCCGACCTCGGTCAACATCACGGGCTGCCCGCGGTCTCGCGAGCCGCGAGTGAAGACCGGCTTGTCCGGCACCCAGGTCAGCGAAGGCAGTCCCTTGCCCGCGAGCGCGTCACGGTAACGCTTCAGCAGTCCTTCGGCGTTGGGCGTGTAGTCGTGGATCGCGCAGATGTCCGTCACGTCCGTGTGCTCCCAACCATCGTTGTCGATCACCGGGCGCTCGGGGTCGATCTGCCTCGTCGCCATAACGATCCGCTCGAGGAACGCGTACTGGCCTGGGTGTCCCTCCCGCAGGCCCGGAAAGCCCATGCTCTCGTTGACGGGAACCCACGTCACTATGCACGGGTGGTTGGAATCGCGCTGCACGGCTCGCTGCCACTCGGCCATCAAAGCTTCTTCGGTTTGTGGAGACCACGCTCTCGCGTTGGCCATCTCGCCCCAGGCCATCAGGCCGAGCTTGTCACACCAGTAGAGCCATCGAGGATCCTCGATCTTTTGGTGTTTGCGCGCGCCGTTATAGCCGTAGCGCTTCGCCCACTCCACGTCCGCGCGCAACGCGTCGTCGGACGGAGCGGCGAGATAACCCTCCGGCCAGTAACCCTGATCCAGAACCATCTTCAGGTAGCAGGGTTCGCCGTTCAAATAGAAGCTGCCCTGGCGTATCTCGACGGTCCGCATTCCGAAATAAAGCTTCACGTCGTCGACGAGCACGATCTGCGCTTTGTCTTCATCGTACAGTTTCACGCGAACGTCGTAAAGGTGGGGGTTATCTGGGCTCCAGCACTTGAATTCCGGGATCCTCAGAAACATCCGGCCGTACGCCATGCTGACTTCCCTGCGCAGTGTGGCTACGACTTCGTCGCCCTCGCAGATGTCGGCTTCCAGCATCCAACCAGTCGATGGAGCGTGTAGATAGACGCGCAGTTCGACGCCCTCCGCATCGCAGACCGGCGTGACTTTCACGCTATCGATACGAATCGGGGGGACCGGCTCCAGCCAGACGGTCTGCCATATTCCGGTCGTGCAGTAGTAGTCGATCTCGTGGGGCAAGCCGCTGACCGATTGCTTTCCCCGTGGCTGGTAAGGATCGTTGCGATCGACAACGCGGATGCTAATCCGGTTCTCGCCCTGATGCAGATAAGGCGCGATATCGAAAGAGAACGGCACGTGGCCGCCGCGGTTGTGGCCAACTTCTCGGCCGTTCACCCACACGGTGGTGAAGTAATCGACCGCGCCAAAGTGGAGGAGCAGATCCTGGTCTTTCCAATCGCTGCTCCACTCGAAAGACCGGGCGTACCACACGACTTCGTGGATCGACTTGTCGTTGATCCCCGATGCCGGGCTCTGGTAAGGAAACGGGACGGTGATCTGCATCGGCAGATGGCGTCCGTCGTACCAGCCTTCGACCATGCCTCTGTCCGCGTCGTCAAAACTGAATTCCCATTCTCCATTCAAGTTCATCCACTGGTCGCGGACGAACTGCGGCCTCGGATACTCCGGTTTGGGAATGCTCGACATCAATGGATCACCAATGTAGTTATCAGACAGGAGAGGACGCGGGAACGGTCCCCATAAATGGACGATGCTCGCTCATTTTGCCGGACGTCGCACGCCCACACCACGTCGTTGACGCATGTCCATTGAATTCTGACGAGCGACCCTCAAAAATAGCTCGTCGTTTTGCCGGGGGTTTTATGCAATAATGATTCGAACTCACCGCCGTCTGCTTGCGCCCAAGCGGCCAGCAACTCTTAGGAACATTTTGAGTTCAAAGCCTAGTCCTAGCGGGTAGCAAGCCGACCCCCTTAAAAAGCTTTCAGGGCCGGCTCGTAAACGTGACCATAGGGGGAGAAAAATTTGGAAAGCAAGATCCTTAAAGACGAGACGGTGGGCACACTACCCATTGATTCGGCTTTTGAGCGACCCAACGGAATTGTAGCCTTGAGCCACCTGCGTTGGAACTTTGTCTGGCAGCGACCTCAGCAATTCCTTTCTCGATTCGCCCAGCTCCAGCCTGTGCTCTTTGTTGAAGAGCCTTTCTATGATCTCGAGCCCGGGCAAGAGCCCACGCTCGAATTGCAAAGCGTCGCTGAAAACGTGACCGTTGCGATCCCGCATTTGCCCAACGGCGCCGTGTGGGAAGAGAGCCACGATACGCTGAGAGACCTCACGGAAAGAGCTATCGAATTTGTCAACACCGGCGGCCACTTCGAGCGGCCAGTGCTTTGGTATTACAGCCCGATGATG